>JACNHM010000610.1 GCA_014383605.1 Chloroflexota bacterium | reverse complement strand
ATCCCACCACAGACCGCCTTCGGCGCATCGCCGTTATCGGCACCACAGGCTCGGGCAAGACGACGCTGGCGAGCCGCCTCGCTCAGCGTCTCGGCATCCCCCACGTGGAGTTGGATGCCCTCCACTGGGGCCCCAACTGGACCCACGCTCCGCCTGACCTTTTCCGAGAGCGCGTCGCCCAGGCCCTGAACGGCGAGGCCTGGGTCGTGGATGGCAACTACAGCCGGGTGCGCGACATCGTCTGGCGCCGGGCGGACACGGTGGTCTGGTTGGACTACCCGCTGGCGGTGGTTATGGGTCGGCTGGTGTGGCGCACCTTCCGGCGCATCTTCACCCGCGAGGAACTGTGGGCCGGCAACCGCGAGCGGCTGTGGGCTCAACTCTTCACCAGGGACTCCCTGTTCCTGTGGGCGCTGCGAACCTATCCCCGGAGGCGCAGGGAGTATCCTGTGCTGTTCAAGCAGCCGGAATACGCCCATCTAGCGGTCATACGCCTGCGCTCGCCGCGCTCGGCGCAGGCGTGGCTCGCCAGCCTGAAATGAGCAAGGAGAGACAAAAATGGAACCCAAAGCAGGCGCACAGATCAGCCGCAAGGCCTTCGTCCAGTCGCTACTCATCCTGCTGCTCCTGATGATCGTGGCCGGCGTGCTGACGCGGGCCATCCCGGCGGGCAGCTACGCGCGCATCGTCCAGGAGGGACGGCAGATCATTGACCCGCGATCCTTCCAGGTCGTGGAGCGGCCCCATTACCCCATCTGGCGCTGGTTCACCGCCCCAGTGGAGGTGCTCTGGGGTCCCGACGGCCTCACCGTCATCATCATCCTCGTCTTCATCCTGATGGTGGGGGCCGCTTTCGCCGTGCTGGACCGCAGCGGCATCCTGCAGGCGGCCATCGCCCGCATCGTGAAGCGTTTTGGGAAACGCAAATACCTCTTGCTTCTCGTCATCTCCCTGTTCTTCATGCTGGTCGGGGCCTTCTTCGGCATCTTCGAGGAAGTCGTGCCCCTGGTGCCGGTGATGCTGGCGCTGTCCTACTTCCTGGGCTGGGACTCCCTCGTCGGCCTGGGCATGAGTATCCTGGCCACGAACATGGGCTTCTCCGCCGCCATCACCAATCCCTTCACCATCGGCGTGGCTCAGGAGATCGCCGGCCTGCCCCTCTTCTCCGGAGCCTGGCTGCGCGTGCTGATCTTCCTGGCCATCTATGCCATCTTCGCCCTCTTCCTCGTGCGCTATGCACGCCGGGTGGAGCGAGACCCGCAGGCTTCCCCCGTGTTCGAGGCAGACCAGGCCGGACGCGCCAGGTACGCGGCCCTCGATCTGGACGCCCTGGCAGAAGCGAACCCCCGGCTGGGCCGGGCCATCGCCTGGTTCCTGGCCTTCTTCCTGCTGATCCTCGTCGTGCTGGTGGCCGGGCCGTTCCTCCCCGCCATCGCCGGGTTCGCCCTCCCCCTGGTGGGTCTGCTGTTTCTCCTTGGAGGGGTGGGCGCGGGCCTGGTGGCCGGTTTCGGCGGGAAAGCAGTGCTGAAAGCCGTGGCCGAGGGCCTGGCCGGCATCGCTCCCGGCATCCCACTGATCCTCATGGCCGCCAGCATCAAGCACATCGTCGCCCAGGGCGGCGTCATGGACACCATCCTGCACAGCGCTTCCCGCTCCTTCTCCGGAACCAGCCCCCTGGTCGCCGCGCTGATCATCTACGGACTGGCCCTGCTCATCGAATTCTTCGTCGCCTCCGGCTCGGCCAAGGCCTTCCTGCTGATGCCCATCCTGCTGCCCCTGGCCGATCTGGTCGGCGTGACCCGCCAGGTGGCGGTGACCGCCTACACCTTCGGCGATGGCTTCTCCAACATGGCCTATCCCACGAACCCGGTGCTGCTCATCTGCCTGGGCCTCACCGTGGTCAGCTACCCCCAGTGGATCAAGTGGTCGCTGAAACTGTGGGGCTGGGTGCTGCTGGTTACCGTCGCCTTCCTGGCGTTGGCCGTGGCCATCGGTTTCGGGCCATTCTGAGGAGGCGTCCGTGGCACAGCTTTCCGCCCTGTTCCCCGCAAACTACGAGGCATCGAGAGCTAGACTCCGCCAGAATCTGGGCCTGGTGCAGAGCCTCTGGCCCAGCGCCCGGCTGGCGGCGCAGCGCCTGGCTGGCGACGAGGACCTGACCATGGACTGGATCGAGGCCGAGGCGCGGGAGCGCAAGGAGAAGCTGCTCATCTTCACCACGGGGCAGCACGGCATCGAGGGCTACGTGGGCTCGGCCATGCTCCAGGTGTTCATCGAGGAGATGCTCCCCCGGCTGGAGCCGGACAGCACCGGCCTGCTGCTCGTACACGCCATCAACCCCTGGGGCATGAAGCACCGGCGGCGGACGAACCGGGCCAACGTGGACCTGAATCGCAACTTTGTCCGACATCCCCGCGACCTGGCCGAGTCGGTCAACCCCGATTACGTCAAGCTGGAGCCCTTCCTGAACCCCAAGGAGCCGGTGGGCAGCCTGTTCTGGAGCAACCTCTCCTTCCTGGCCGGGCTGCTCTGGCGCCTGGGCTCCTGGGGACAGCAGAGGATGCACACCACCACGTTGCTGGGGCAGTACCGTTTTCCCCAGGGGCTCTACTTCGGCGGATCGGCCATCCAGGAGGAGACCCAAACGCTGGCCGGGCTGTACCGGCAGCACATCGGACAGTACGAGCGAGTCGTGCTCCTGGACATGCACACCGGCTACGGGCCGCGGTATCAGATGAGCCTGGTCAACTCTTGCCGGGAGGCGAGAGATTCGGAGGAGCTACAGCGGCAGTTTGGCTGCCCGCGGGCGGTGAAGAGTGACCCCGCCGAGTTCTACTGCATGAACGGGGACATGTTGGACTACCTCTACACCCTGGCGGGCGAAGAGTTTCCCGGCACGCAACTTTACGCCACGAGCTTCGAGTTCGGCACGCTGGGAGACTCCCTGGCGGCCCTCATCCGCAGCCTGCGCACGATGATCTGGGAGAATCAGATGCACTGGTTCGGCACCAAAACGCCGAAGGCGCGGGAACGTATCGAGCGCGACTTCCAGGAGATGTACTGCCCTTCCGAGGAACGCTGGCGAACCAAGGCCGTGGCGGACGGACGCCAGGCTTTCCAGGGGATTCTGAGGGCAGAGGGATTTCTCTGAGCCGAAAGGTGACGAAAAGACGAACGACGAAAGACGAATGACGGACTCGTCGTTGGGCCTTCGTCATTCGTCGGCCCTTGTAACCCTTGTGGGGTTACAGTTTATCTGAATTCGGAGGCCACAATGCTAGACCTGATCAAGAAACGACGTAGTATCCGCAAGTACACCGCTGAGCCCGTCTCCGAAGCGGACATCAGAACGCTGCTGGAGGCGGCCATGGCCGCACCCTCGGCCAACAACTCGCTGCCCTGGGAGTTCGTCGTCGTGCAGGAGGAGGGCCTGCGCCAGAAACTGGCGGAAACCCATCCCTGGAGCCACATGTGCGCTGGCGCGCCGCTGGTCTTCGTCGTCTGCGGCGACGAGCAGCGTTCCGATCACTGGGTGGAGGACACCAGCGCGGCGACGCAGAACCTGCTCCTGGCCGTGACCGCGCTCGATCTGGGGGCCGTGTGGGTGGGAGTGTATCCCCGCCCGCAACGCGAGGAGCACGTGAGGAAAGTACTGGGCATCCCCCGCGGGCTGCGCGTGCTGTGCCTGGTGCCCGTGGGCCATCCGGCGGAAACGAAACACCCCCGCAGCCAATACGACGAGCGGAGAGTGCACTTCGACGGGTACTGAACCAAGACGGATCAACACCTGGCAGACGCGCACCGCCGATGGCCACGGACATCCTGATGTGATCCGTGGCCATCGGCGGTGGTACGTGTCCTCCTACTCAGCGACTGACACGCGCCGCCCTTCGCCGTACACCAGCCAGCGGTAGCTCTTCTCAATGCGCTCCCAGTTCTCCTCCCGATCCAACGACCAGAAGCGGCCGATGATGGAGACAAACCGACCTCGGCCCAGCCGCTGCATCTCCCGCTCGATATCCTCGACGTAGATGACCCCGCTCTCCGGACGCTCGCCCCGCCGGCCCAGCATGCCGTGCACGTAGACTTCGGACACCCCCTCCCGCTGGGCCAGGCGCAGCAGCGCCTTCAGGTGCTCCACCGAGCCGTGCGAGCTGTAGAATGAGATGATGCCCAGAAGGTGCAGCCGCCTGCCGTCTCGCTTAGCGCCGCGCATGGCCCAGAGGAAAGCCTTGTTTTCGAAGAAAGAACCATCCTCGATGGCCCGGTTGGCCCGCACGCGGTCGGAGTAGATGCAGCGCCCGGCGCCGATGTGCAGATGTCCCACCTCGGAGTTGCCCACGGTGCCCGCGGGCATGCCCACCGCTTCGCCGGAGGCCGTCAGGCGCGTGGCGGGCTGGGTCGCCTGCAAGCCGTCCATCACCGGCGTGTCGGCGGCGGCGATGAGGTTACCGTACAGCTCGTCCCGCTGGCCCCAGCCGTCGGCGATGAGCAGCAGCACGCGCCGGCGGCGGCGCGGCACATCCCCCAGCAGGAGGCTGCTGCCGGTCATCACTGCCGGCTGCGGCAGCCCCAGCAGTTGCAGAACGGTGGGCGCGACGTCCGTCAACGCGCCGCCATCGCGCAGCGCGACGTCAGGCAGATCGGGGGCCACGAGGACGCAGGGCACAGGGCTGTCCGTGTGGCCGGTGTCAATGGCCCCGTCGGGGTAAAGCCACTTCTCCACCGTGCCATGATCGGCGACGATGAGCACGGCCACCCCGGCCTGCTGCGCCGCACCCACCACCTCGCCAATGTGCTGATCCACCGTCGCCACGGCCCGTTTGATGGCCTCATCGTCCTCGGAATGCCCCACCACGTCCACGTTGGCGAAGTTGGTGACGATGAAGTCATTGCCCTCGTCCCGCAGCGCTTCGATGGTGGCCCGGGCCACCGCCGTGGCGCTCATCTCCGGCACCTGGGTGTAGTCCATCACGTGAGGGGAGGGAACCACGACCCGTTTCTCGCCCTTGAAAGGCGTCTTGCGCTTGCCGTTGAGGAAGAAAGTGAGGTGGATGGATTTCTCCGATTCGGCGACCTTCACCTGGCGCAAGCCGTGCGCACTGACCGTCTCGCACAGCGTGTCCCGAATCTTCCCTATGGGTGGGAAGGCCACCCGCACGTCCAGCGCTTTGTCGTACTCGATCATGGTGACGAAGGGCACCCGCATGTCCTGGCGGGGGAACTTGTCAAACTCCGGCTCGGTGAAGCTCTGCGTCAGCTCTACCTCCCGCTCGCCGCGCAGGTCGTAGAAAATGACGTAGTCGCCGTCCTGGAAGCGGCCCACAGGCTGGCCGTCAGCGTCCACCAGCACGATAGGCTCCATGGTCTCATCAACCTCGCCAGCGCGGTAGGCCGCCCGCACGGCGCCGGCCATCACGTAGCGCTCATCACTTGTCATCGTCGCCTCCCTCAACCACTGATTGTTATCGCCCTCAGAGGCTTCCTGAGCCGCCAAGAGGCCAGATTCTACCACAGGCTGGAGGGATGGGCAAAGCGTGAACGCAATCCACGACATCACGCAGCACGGAGCACGCCGCACGACCCGGATTGGCTTTTCGCCCGAACCGTGCTACAATAGCCGGGCTATGTCCCGTGTTCGCCGTTTGTTGCCCAACCGAGAAGTCTGGCTGCTGCTGGCCCTGACGTTGCCCGCCGTGCTGCCGCTGACCGCGCCGGGCTATTTCTTCGACGCCCACGATGCCCATCACAGCGTCTTTTTCCTCGTGGAGTTCGATCAGGCCATCAGCGACGGGGCCTGGTGGCCGCGCTGGGGGCCCGATCATGCGCTGGGGTTCGGCTATCCTACCTGGGTACTCTACGCTCCGCTGTCCTACTACGTGGCTGAGTTGTTCCACCTGCTGGGCGCGGGCTTCACCACGGCGATCAAGCTGACCTGGGCGCTGGCCACGTTCGTGGCCGCTGGCTCGATGTACGCGCTGGTGCGCCGCTGGTGGGGCCACAGCGGCGGGCTGATCGCCGGACTGCTATACGCCTATGCACCCTACCATCTGCTCAACATGTACGTGCGGGCATCCCTGGCCGAGTACGTCGCCCTGTCCCTCTTGCCGCTGGTGCTGCTGGCCTTCTGGGACCTGATCGAGCGGGGAGGCCTGCGCCGCGTGGCGCTGGCAGCCCTGGCCTACGCGGCAATCCTCCTCACCCACAGCGTCACCGGCCTCGTCTTCACGCCACTGCTGAGTGCCTTCGTCATCTTTGCCCTGTTTCAGGTCGCAAGGCGCAAGTCGCAGGTCGCAGGTCGCACAGGACAAGGAGCACGCATCAGACAACACACATCACGTTTCACGTTTTACGTTTTACGTTTTAGCCTCATTCTTGGCACACTACTGCTCGCCCTGGGCCTCAGCAGCATTTTTTTACTCCCCATGCTGCTGGAACGGCAGTACATCGTGCAAGAGCAGTGGGTGCGCGCCACCTACCAGTACCAGCAGCACTTCGTCTACCCGCACCAGTTCCTGTCGCCCTTCTGGGGCTACGGCTACGCCGTGGAAGGGCCGAACGACGGTATGAGCTTCCAGTTGGGGCTGCTGCCCATTGTGCTGGCGATGGCCGGGACCATTGCCGCGCTACGCCGCGCTGCCCGCCAGCGCGGGGTGGCACTCTTCTTCGCTGCCACCACAGCCATCGTCCTCTGGCTGATGACCGCTTCTTCGCAGGCCGTGTGGCGCTTGCTGCCGCTGGCCGCGCTGATCCAGTTCCCCTGGCGACTGCTCTCGCTGACCGCGCTCACGTTGGCCATCCTGGCAGGATCTGCCGCTGGCATACACGGGTCACGCATCACGCATCACGCATCACGAGGCATCCTGCATCCTGCATCCTGCATCCTGGCCCTGCTCATCGTGTCGGCCAGCTCCCCCTACATCCAGCCCCAACTCACCGCGGTCACACCCCGCGACGAAAGCCCCCTGGCGGTCATTGACTTCGAACTGGAGTTCACCGACATGCGCGGCATGACCGCCTGGGCCAGCCGCCTGCCTCAGCCCGAGGACGCCCCGCTGGTCGAACAGTACCTGGCCGGCGAGCCGCTGACCAAGGCACACATCGTGGCGGAAGAGGGCGACGTGAAGACATTGCGCCACGGCGGCGCGTCGGAGGAGCTTCTGGTCACCTCGGCCGGCGGCGTGCGCGTGCAGGTTTACACCTACTGGTTCCCCGGCTGGGAGGTGCGGTTGGACAGCGAGCGTGTGGAAAGCTGGCCCGAAGGCCCCAACGGGCTGATCACCTTCGACGTGCCGGCGGGCGAGCACCGCGTGGCACTGCGCATGACCGAAAACACCCCGCCGCGGCGCATCGGTGGCCTCCTCTCCGGACTCAGTCTCGCGGTGGTTCTTGCCCTGCTGTCAGTGGGAAAACAGGACAAGCGGATCAGGGCCTATGCGAGCATGATACGGCTCTCCCGAGAGTTGGGGGAAGCTGGCGTAACAGCCACGGAGTTGCATGAGATATCTCAAAGGGAATTGGAGGAACGGCCATGATCACAAATACTGCCTTCCCCCAGCCCTTCGGAGCTGATCGGACAAGAACTATTGCCGAAGACTATGGATTCCAAAGCCCTGGAAACCCTCGATTTTCCCAAGATACTGGCTCAATTAGCCGAACACGCCAGCTTCTCCGCCGGGCGGAAGCTGGCCCTGGCGCTCACGCCCACTGACGACCTGCGGGAGGCGGAGCAGCGCCAGCAGGAGACGGCGGAGGCGCGGCGGCTGCTAGGGGAAGGCAGCACAATCCACCTCGGCGGCGTGTACGACGTGCGCCCCTACCTGGTCAAGGCCCGGCGCAGCGCACCGCTGCTGCCCAACGAGTTGCTGGAGATCCGCTCCACGCTGCTGCGCGCCCGCTCCTTGCAGCAGACGCTGACCCGCGCCGCCAGCCACTTCCCTCACCTGGCCGACATCGCCGCCCGCATGGAGTGCTGCCCGCACGTGGCCGAGGAAATCGGCCGCTGCATTGACGAGCGGGCCGAGATTCGGGACAGCGCCAGCCCCGAACTGAGCCGCATCCGCCGCGAGCTGCGGGAAGCGCACACGCGGCTGCTGAGCACACTGCAGAAGATGGTCACCGCGTCATCCAATGCTGTCTACTTGCAGGAACCCCTGGTCACGCAGCGCCACGGCCGTTACGTCATCCCCCTCAGAGCGGAGTTCAAGGGCCGCATCCCCGGCCTGGTGCATGACCAGTCGGCCAGCGGGGCCACGATTTTCGTCGAGCCGCTGGCGGTGGTGGAGCTGGGCAACCGCTGGCGGGAGGGCCAGCTCGAGGAAGAGCGGGAAGTGCGCCGCATCCTCACCGAGCTGGCGGAACTCGTCGGGGACGAGGCCCCCTACATCCGCCGCACGGTCGAAACGCTAGCGGAACTCGATCTGGCCCTGACCAAGGCCAAGTACGCCGAAGCCATCGGGGGCATGCAGCCGCAACTCGTCGGCTTCCGCAAACATCCTTTGAAAGTTGCAGGTTCAAAGGTTTCAGGTTCCAACGGTGAACCTTCGAACCTGAAACCTGAGACTTTGGAACCTGGAACCCTGATCCACCCGGGGACAATGCTGGACCTGCGCGCCGCCCGCCACCCCTTGCTCGACCCCAAGACCGTCGTGCCCATTGACGTGCACCTCAGCCCGGAGTATTTCGTGCTGGTCATCACCGGCCCCAACACCGGCGGCAAGACCGTCTCCCTCAAGACCGTGGGACTGCTGGCGCTGATGGCCCAGGCCGGGCTGGCCATCCCCGCCGCCGCAGGCTCGGCCCTCTCCGTGTTCGACTCCATCTACGCCGACATCGGCGACGAGCAGTCCATCGAGCAGAGCCTGTCCACCTTCTCCTCGCACATGACCCACATCGTGCGCATCCTGCGGCAGGCCACGCCCCAGAGCCTGGTGCTGCTGGACGAACTGGGCGCCGGTACCGACCCGGAGGAAGGCAGCGCCCTGGCGCGAGCACTGCTGTCGCATCTGGTCGAGCGCTCCATCACCACCCTGACCGCCACGCACTACTCCGAACTGAAAATCTACGCCTACGCCACCCCCGGCGTGCAGAATGCTTCCGTGGAGTTCGACGTCGAGTCGCTCTCCCCCACCTTCGAGCTGAGCATCGGGCTGCCCGGCCGGTCGAACGCCCTGGCCATCGCCCGGCGGCTGGGGCTGCAGGAAGGCATCCTCGCCGAAGCGGAAGCGCTGGTGCAGCCCGAATCGCTGGAGGCGGACTCGCTGCTGGAGGAGATCCGGCGCACGCGACAGGCGGCGCGAGAGGCGCAAGCGGAGACGGAGGCAAAACTACGTCACGTGCTAACGCAGGAGATGGAGCTGCGCCATCGGCTGAGCCAGATCGAGGCGGCGCGGCGGGCCGTGCTCAACGAGGCGCGGGCCGAGGCGCAGGAACTGCTGGAGACGGCACAGCAGGAAGTGGCGCAGGTGCGAGCACAGTTGGGCCGCAGTGGTGATCTGCACGAGCGCTGGCTGGCCGAAGCAGAGGCCGAGCTGGCGCGGCGCGCCCGCGAGGCCGAACGGCTGGAGCCAAAGGTCGAGCCGCCGGCCGCGCCGGCCGAGCCGTTCCGGGTAGGCGAGCGGGTGTGGCTGCCCAGCCTGCAAGCCAGCGGCGAGATCCTCTCCCTGGACGAAGCTGCGGGAGAGACCGAAGTGCAGATCGGCGCCTTCCGGCTGGAACTGCCGCTGCGCCGGCTGCGGAAGCTGGACGCACAGGAGCCTGAGCAGCCAACCGAGCACGCGCCTGCCGTCCGTCCGGCGGCGGGACCGCTTCACCCCTCGCCAGGCGTCGAGCTGAATTTGCGCGGCCTGCGCGTGGAGGAGATGCTGCCCGAATTGGAAAGGTACCTGGACGAGGCCTATCTGGCGGGGCTGCCCTGGGTGCGCATCGTGCACGGCAAGGGCACGGGCCGGCTGCGGGAGGCGGTGTGGGACATGCTGAGGCGACATCCTTACGTTGTCGAGCAGCGGCTAGGGGAGCGCGGCGAAGGCGACGAGGGCGTCACCGTGGCGACGTTGGCCGGCGGATGACAACACACCATTCCAGAGGCATCACCATGCATCTTCGAACCAGGCTGAGCGGGCTGGCGCTGGTGCTGGCCCTGACACTGGTAGCAGGGCTCATCGGCCAGCCGTCGGCGGCGTGGCCAGGCGACGAGACACCAGACCCTTTCATCGCCGAACTTCTGACCCAGGTGGACACCACCACGCTGAGCGGCTACGTGGCCGATCTCAGCGGTGAACAGACCGTGCTCATCGACGGTCAGCCGTACACCTTCGAAACCCGCTACTCCTACTCCGAAGGCATCAAAAAGGCCACCCAGTACCTCTACGAACACTACGAGGCCTTGGGGCTGGACGTCGTCTATCAGGACTACGTCCACGATGACCAGATCTGGCGCAACGTGGAAGCCACTCTCACTGGTGTGAGCGAGCCAGAGCGCATCTACGTCGTCTGCGCCCACGCCGACAGCACCTCCCGTCAGCCGATGAGCGATGCGCCCGGAGCCGACGACAACGCCAGCGGCACGGCGGCGGTGATGCTGGCCGCCGACATCCTCAGCCAGCATCAGTTCCAGTACACGATCCGTTTCGTGAACTTTTCGGGAGAGGAACAGGGGCTGCTGGGCAGCGCGGCCTATGCTGCCCATTCCCGATCCCAGGGCGAAGAGATCGCCGGGGTCATCAATCTGGACATGCTGGGCTGGGATGGCGCCGGTGGGCCGGACATAGACCTGCACGCCGGCACCGACCCCGCCTCGCTGGCCCTGGCCCAAGCCTTCAGCGAGACGGTGGCCCTGTACGACCTCGATCTGCTGCCGGAGATTCTGGACGACGAAGCCACCGGGGCCAGCGACCACCGCTCCTTCTGGAACAACGATTACGCGGCCATCCTGGCCATCGAGGACTACTATCCGAACAACCACGATTTCAACCCTTACTACCACACCGGCAATGATCTGTTGACGCATTTCAACCAGGGCTATTTCACCAACTTCACGCAGGCGGTGCTGGCCACGCTGACCACGCTGGCCGAGCCTGTGGCGACGCCCGAGCCCACGCCGACGCCCACGGCCACGTTGACGCCAACAGCGACGGCCACGGCCACGCCGACAGCCAGCCCAACTTCTACCCCCACACCAACAACTGAGTTGCTGCATGCCGTCTTCGTACCCTATGTGTCCGCCTCCGGGGTGACAGGGCGCTAACGCGAAAAGGCCTCATCTCCGACGTTCTCGCCAGAAACGAGGCACCCTTTTGGATTTTGAAATTTGGAGTTTGAGCTTGCGGAGCGGCCCCTACGAAATCACCTCTCCCACCACTTTCGTGCCGTCCTCCAGCACCGCGCCCCGCAACACCACCGCATCCTGGATGGTCACGTGGGAGCCGATGCGGCAATCCCGCTCGATGTAGACGTGGGGACCGATGAGACATCCCTCACCGATGACCGTTCCCTCCTCGATGCGCAACGGGGTGATCAACTGCGTGTTCGGCCCGACGGTGAACGGCGCCAACTGCGGACGGCCGTGGCCGGTCACCAGGTAGTGGCGGTTGATGGCCAACAGGTCATCCGGCCCCGTCAGCGTCAGCCGCCCGGCGGTGGGGAGGCTGGTCACCTCTCCCCCGTCCTCGATGAGCATCTGAATGGCGTCCTGCAACTCGTACTCGCCACGGGCCGAAGGCTGCACCCGATGCACGTACTCCAACAGCCGCGGCGTGAAGATGTACAGCGGCAGGCTGGCGATGTTGGTCGGGGCCTCCTCCGGCGGCGGCTTCTCGATGATGCGCGTGACCCGGCCATTGACCAACTCCACGATGCCCGTGCGTCCTAGCAGATCAGCGCCAATGCGCATGACGCTGAGCAAGCCATCGAGATCGGGCTGAGCCCACCAGGTCGCCACCAAAGCAGCCACGTGCTGGTCGGCCACCAGGTTGTCGCAGGCGGATAGGATGAAGTCGCTGTGGATGGCCGGGGCGGCGCAAGCCAGGGCGTTGGCCATGCCCAGCCGCTCCCGCTGGACGACGAACTGGATGTCCCCATCGAGAGTTGATTCCTCGGCGAAGTGCCGGCGGATGTCGTGATCGTTCTCGCTGACGACGAGAATGAATTCCCGCACGCCACCGTGGGCGTGGAGACTCTCCATCACCCGCTCCACGATGGGCTGCCCCAGGACGGGCAGCATGGCCTTGGAGCGCGTGGTGGTGATGGGGTGCAGCCGCGAGCCCTTGCCCGCGGCCAGGATGACCCCCTGCAAGCTACCGCCTCGTGTTGCGTGCTCTGGCATCGGGCCTCCGATTTTCAAGCTCTAACCTCCAACTTCCAATACCAGTCCCCGCCGGGCGATGCGGCAGTGAAAGACCCGCGCCCCATCCAGCGCCTTCTGCCGAGCTGTGCGCAACAGGACGTCAGCCATGCGCTCCTCTTCCCCTGGCCGCACCAGGGCGAAGACGGAGCCGCCGCCACCGGCGCCGGTGAGCTTCGCTCCCAGCGCCCCCTGCGCCAGGGCCGTCTCGATCAGCAAATTGTTGGCCCAGCCGGCCCCCTCGTCGAAGCCACAGTAGTGCATCATCTCGTTGACCAGACGGTGGTTCTCGTTCATCAGCGCGCCGAAGGTCTCCCAGTCCCCTTCCAGCAAGGCGATCTTGCCCCGCCAGGCGGTGGCTCCCACCTCCTCCATGACCCGCACCATGAACGGCGGCTCGCCGCCCTGCGCCTGATAGCACTCATGCTCCTCCAGGTAGCGCGGCCGGAGGCAACCGTGAACGTCGCCGGAATCACGAACGATGCCAGTGTAAGCGATCACCAGCGGCAGGTGCGGCACGTAGTCATCCAGCCGCTCGTAGGTGACGTAGCGCTCCTCCTTGATGGGCTTGTGGTAGAGCTTGCCACGGAAGTCCATGTAGGCCAGGCCGCCGAACAGCGGCACGTAGCGGTCGGCGAAGCCGCACATGATGCCCAGTTCCTGGCATTCCACCCGCTGCGTCAGCTCGGCCAGGAGGTAGTCGTTGTGGCGCAGGGGGTCCAGATCGTAGAAGGCCCGCAGCGCCGCCAGTGTGAGCAGCACGAACAGCGAGGAGCCGCCCATGCCACTCTGCCGGGGCACGTCGCTCCAGGTGGCGATCTTGAACGGTCGCTGGGCGATCAGCTCGCGCAGCTCCGGGGTGTAGCGGCAGAGCCGGTTGATGGCCCCCTTGGACAGATCGAAGTGGCCATCGTAGCTCAAGTTGTGGGGATCAGCGCTTAGACGTTCGGTCACAGCCCAGCCATCATCCTCGCGGTGCAGCGCTTCGAAAGTGAGTTGGTCGGCTTCCTCGACGAAGGCGCCAGCGCGGATCTCCACCGCTGCCGAGATGACAGCATGCGCCCCTTCCAGGGCGTCGGAAGGATTGCCTAGGACGTTGATGCGGGCAGGGAGGGTGAGTGAAAGATGCATGGTCAAGGCAACAGTTCAACGTTATCCCGCGAGAGTGCGAGAGGCCCCATAATTCGGCGTTCGGGGTTCGGCGTTTTGTATCCAATGCCGAACCCTGTTAAGTCTCATTAAGTCGTACCCCTAAAGTCCTATTAAGTCGTACCACCCAGA
>JACNHM010000029.1 GCA_014383605.1 Chloroflexota bacterium | reverse complement strand
CGCGGGGCGGAGCCGTAGAGCTCGTCCTGCGGCGTGAAGAACCAGCTCCGGATCAACTCGTCCAGCCGGACCGTCTCCGCCTCGACGGTGGAATCAGTCCTGGCCTCGGCCAGCAGCTCAGCGGCTCGGCGGCGCAGCCAGAGGACCAGGTCGCCATAAAGAGCACATTCTTGAACAGACATAGTTTACCTCCATATTTCTCGGTATTCACAGGTCGGGAAGCAGCACGAATCGCGCGTCCCGTCCAGGTTGATACGTAGAAAGCCCTCGCCACACGTTTCGGTCAGCCCCAATCGGCGGCGGGTGTAGTCATCGGCTGCCACCGTCACACCTGCCCTGCGCCCCAGCACGGTGAGCAGGCTGAAGGCATCGGCTAGCTCGGCCGTCGTGGGGGCGAATTCGAGCCGATCCCCTTTGTAGCCCAGGAGCAGCAGGCAGCGAGCGCTTCGACGGATGGCCTCGACGGCCCAGGCGGTAACATCCGCTAGACCTCCGCGCAGCAAGAGCAGGTTCACCACCGCACGGGGATGGGCGACCAGCGTCGTCCACTCTCCCTTGCCGGCCGACACGCCGAAGCTATCCAACAGCCCGGCATCGGCCAGGGTGACGATCAGGCTGGGGTGGCGGGCGTTGGTGGTCAGCCCGGCGCGGAGGTCCCGCTGGCGAGCAGCCTTCAGCAAGTCAGGCAGCGCCGGGTGCAGCGTCGGCTCGCCGCCGCCCAGGGCCACTGCTTCCACGCCCTCTCTGGCCAGATCGTCCAGCAGGGCCGAAAACCGGGCTACTGGCATGTCCTGCTCCGATTTGAGCTGATTGCAGTACGGGCAACGATTGTTGCAACGCCGGGTGATCTCCACTGAGGCCAGCCGTAGCCGGTCAGTCTTTGGCGGCGTCTCCATCCTTCTTCTTGCTTCCCTTCAGCACAGATTTGACAAAATCCCCAAGTTGTGGTATAAAATAATTGTAATAGATGGCAAAGTAAGTCCACGGTGATTCGGTCGTCCCATGAGACGTCCACCTGGCTAACCTCGAAGTTTCGGGGTGAAGTGGCGCCTAAAGTTGTTTCCCGTGGGGTTTGCCGTCTATTTTTTGGTTCTCAGCGCCTCGTAGCACCCCGCAGCCAGTTCATCCCAGGTGGTATCAACTTCTTCCAAAATCAATCCTCTCACTAGATCGAGTCCCTCACACAGAGCCCGATAGCCCCGGGCCGATTCCTCAGCCTCAGCAACAAACCTCGCTACGCCTGCCGCGAAATCCACCAATCCCAGCCCTGGATACCTTCGATCCTGGCTATCCTTATGCAGGATGTCCAACGGTTCACCCAGGATTTGTGCCAACTCGTGGTTAACGTGCTGCATCTTGTCGAACTGGCTGGGCGGGAAGTGCCGGTCAAAGATGTACTCAGCCTTGGGATAGTGCCGCTTGCTCAGGCGGACAGTTTCACTCAGGAGAATGGCGTAATTCAACGAGTTGTCCTCGACGACCTGGTGGCCCTTCTCTACCCGGACGATGACAAGACGACAAGGCAATTGACCAATCGCGGCCATAACCTGTCGGATCGCGCCGAACTCTCGATGCCCATACAAGGTTCGGAACTTGAACTCCCGAGTGATCTTTCTGCCAACCTTTCGCCGCTGATTCAACCTCTTGCGGATGCGTGGCAGAACAGGCCGGAGCAAGCCGATGTCCTTCTGGGCCACGATGAGCGCCGCTACCGTGATGATGCGACACGTTTCCAGGACGAGCGAGCCACTTTCGTCCAGGTAGAGCACAAAGATGTCCAAGCTGCCTTCCTGGTTACCTTCGGGACGTTCATAGCCTGTCACCCCTCACCACCATGAGATGGACTGTCCAGCTCCTCTACCGGTAGCCCCTCCAGCCTGCCCCACGGCGGCCGGCGCAGGTCTTCATACAGCACCCGCAGTGCGTCCTGCCCATCAGCGGTGTAGACATTCCCGGCCTCCTCGATGATGGCCTCCAGTCGTTTCTCCAGGAATGGGCGTGCCCGCTCCCAGCCGCGACAATCGGTCCACAGCCGGTAGACCAAGGCAGCCCGCTGGTAGAGGTAGGCCAAGGTCTCCTCGGCGGCTGAATACCACTTCTCGACTTCCGTCCCCAGCCGGGCAGCCAGCGCGGCCCAGGGGATGCGCTCGTTGGGCTCCACGTCGGCCGGGTCCAGCCGAGCCAGCTCGTATTCCATCACCGCCTCAGCCCGGGTGCTGACCTCTTGCAGCGCCTTCTCCAACCTCTCGACCGAATCCCGGATCCACCGGTGCCCCACGGTCGGGAAGCGGGCCCGGACGCGCAGGACTTCGCCGGCGTATTCCTCCATGATCTGCTGGCGATGGGCAGCCATCGTTTCCGGCAATGCCGTGGGACTCTGGAAGACCCCCAGTTCTTCCCAGGATGCTCCACGGATGCCATCGGCCAGGTCGTGGACGTACTGCTCCCGCGTCTCCGGCGTCGGGCCGCCTTGCGGCAATAGAAGGGTGTGGCTCAACTCGAACTGCCCGACGTTGCGCTCTCCTGCCTGAACCAGGAGCTCCTGCAGTCGCTCCTCATCCATGGCCTCCCGATTGCCAAAGGTGAGCGGGCGGTAGCCGACCTCACTGGGCGTTTCCAGGCGGAACCCTTGCCAGGCCTGCTCGAACTCCGGGCCAAGCTCGCGGGCCAGGTCGGTAAGTTGGCCGTGCAGGGCCTGGGCGCGGGTGAAGTCCACGTGCCGCAGCACGTTCTCGAACTCCTCGGCCAGGGAGA
>JACNHM010000030.1 GCA_014383605.1 Chloroflexota bacterium | reverse complement strand
GTCGGCGTTCCAGATGCCAGAACCCAACGCGCTCATCGTCTCGTACTCGACGCTGCGCAGAGTAGTGCCGGCGTGAGGGCCGTCGGGGGAGCGGTAGAGTTTGTCGCATCCGACGGGGCAGCCGAAGCAGGCCAGGTGGCGCACAAAGGCTCGCGTCTCCAGCGCCTCGGCGTTGATCTTGTCCACCTCCGGGAAGGAACCCATCTGGAAGTTTTTGGTGGGGAAACGGCCCAGCGGGTCCATCAGGGCGACGATGCCAGGGGTGCCGTGGGCCGAGACGGCAGAGAAGAAGGGGTTGGCGCAGACGCGGCGGTGAAAGTCCATTGCCAGCTCATGGAAGCGGGCCGGATCGGCCACGCGCACGGGGCCGTGGCCGCGCACGGCGATGGCCTTGAGACGCTTGCTACCCATCACCGCGCCCAGCCCGCAGCGGGCGGCGGATCGCTGGGGCGTGATCTGGATGGCGGCGAAACGCACCCGGTTCTCACCGGCTGGGCCGATGGTGGCCGTTTTGACTTGCGGGTCGTCCCAGGCCCGGCGGATGGCTGCTTCGGTCTGGGATGTGGTGAGCCCCCACAGGTCGCGGGCGTCGCGCAGCTCCACCCGCCCGTCGGCGATGGCCAGGTAGACTGGATGCGAGGCCTGCCCGGTGACGACGACGGCGTCCCAGCCGGCGAACTTGAGCTCAGGGCCAAAAAAGCCACCGGCGTTGGCGTCACCGTAGATGCCGGTGAGGGGCGATTTAGCGATGACCTCCATCCGACCAGCATTGGGCACCAGCGTGCCGCACAGAGGACCAGTGGCGAAGATGAGCAGGCTTTCGGGGGCCAGAGGGTCCACCTCCGGCCCGACCTGTTCCCACAGCAAGCGGCTTCCGAAACCGTTGCCGCCCAGGTAGCCCTCGACCAGCGCCACGTCATACTCGCGCGGCTTGATCTGCCCTGTGGTCAGGTTTACGTGCAGCCATTTGCCGGTGTAACCGCGATAGGGGAACATTCGCCTCACTCCGGAGTCATCATTGTGTAGCAGGGCCGCTGGTGGCTGGAAGCCACCAGCTCAGCAGATGTAAACCCAGGGGGTTTTTATCTGACTCAGCCGTAGGCTTCCAGCCTACGGCGGGCTTGTTCAGTTACCCGTAAAAGCCGGCCCATCATCCTCTTCTGTCATTCGCTCATAATAGGCGATGGTCGTCTGTTGCGCATGATGCCTGCGTTGATCCCTCGCGTAGGCGACCACAAACTCCATGGAGCGCTCACCAAAGCTGATCGCCCCGTAGCCACCCTGCCATCTGAACTGGAAATCAAGCCCGGCATTCACGTTCACGTAACGTGAACTGGCTCCCTTGAAATGGCGCACACAGTCAGCTACAGCGATCTTGGGCGGGATGGAGGCGACGACGTGGACGTGGTCGTCAGTGTTACCGATTTGATGGATGATGATATCCAGTTCTTGGGCCTTGCCGAGCAATGTGCCATAGACCATCCGCTCGACATCACCTGTCAGCCAGGGGTTACGCTGGTATGTTGCCCAAACAAGATGATAGTGCAAACGCCAATAAGCCATTATACACTCCTTGTTGTGATATGACTGCCATACGGTGGGTTCGTCGGTGGCTGGAAGCCACCAGCTCAGCAGATGTAAACCCAGAGGGTTTTCACCTGGCTCAGCCGTAGGTTTCTAGCCTACGGCGGGCTTGCGGCAAGTCGGTGGCTTCCAGCCACCGACTCAGCAGATGTAAACCCAGAGGGTTTCTACCTGGCTCAGCCGTAGGCTTCTAGCCTACGGCGATCACGGCGATACCATAATCGCCCCACTCGGACACATCCCCGCGCACTCCGGCTCTCCGCCGCACAAATCGCACTTGAGCGGCATGCCTAACTCATCATCAAAGACCATGCCTTCGAAGGGGCAGTCCTCCGCGCAGGCGTCACAGCCGATGCACTCCCCCACGTCCACCACCCAGGCTCCGGTGCGCTCATCGCGAGTGATCGCCTCGACCGGGCAGGCGGCGGCACAGGCCGCATCCTCGCACTGGCGGCAGATGGTGGGTATAAAAGGGCCGTCGTCGCTCTGGGCCACGATGGTGATGCGTGACCGCGTCGGCCAGATGGCTCCCTCGTGGTGAAAAGAGCAGAAGTTTTCACAAATGCGACATCCGGTGCATTTTTCGGCGTGGATCTCCAGGTGCACCTTCACCTCCGCCCTCGGGACACGAAGCGTCCCCATCCAGGCTCGCCGGTGAACTCCCCATCGCGCACGATGACCCGCCCCCGGCTGAGCACGTGGCGCGGCCAGCCCTGGACAACCCTCCCTTCGTAGGGCGACCAATCCACCCGCTCGTGGAGCGTCTTCCCGGCCTGGAAGGTTACCCGTCGTTCAGGGTCGAGGATCACCAGGTCGGCGTCGAAGCCAGGCGCGATCTGCCCCTTGCGGTGCAGGCCGAAGAGACGGGCCGGGTTGGTGCAGCAGACTTCGACCCAGCGCTCCAGGGTGAGCTGCCCGGTGCGCACGCCCAGGGTGTAGGCCAGGCTCAGGCGCGCCTCGATGGAAGGGAGCCCACCAGGGATGGTCGTGAAATCGGCGTGACCGGTTTTTTCATCAGCAGTGAAGGGGCAGTGATCGGTCGCCAGCACGTCCAGGTCGCCCTGCGCCAGCGCGTGCCACAGAGCCGACTGGTCGGCCTGGCTGCGCAGCGGCGGCGCGCAGACGAATCGCTCTCCGTGCGGCCCGTCGAGAGCGTCCGCTGTCAGCGCCA
>JACNHM010000031.1 GCA_014383605.1 Chloroflexota bacterium | reverse complement strand
TTACACTTTCTGAGAACCACGCCAGAGCAACGTATACCGGGTAAGGTCAAGAGGCTGAGAGGCAAGCTGAAAGGCTTGCTGCAATACGATGTGAACTATCGGGATCGGGTGCAGTACTGGGTGGACAAAGAGGATAGGATCGTCTGGGTTGAATACGCGGGTCCCCATCCATAGCTGTCCTGTCTTGAGGAGCCAATGAGTGTTATCGAAGTCCGAGATCTGCACCGTGTGTTTCGTACGACCATCGGTGTGCTGCGGCGCAAAACCAAAGAGATCGTGGCCGTGGACGGCATCTCCTTCGATATCCAGGAAGGGGAGCTGTTTGGCCTGTTGGGTCCCAACGGCGCCGGCAAGACGACGACGGTCAAGATGCTGACCACGCTGCTCATCCCCACCGCCGGCACGGCCCACGTCCTGGGCCACGACGTGGTGAAGGAGGCGGCGGGGCCATCCGCCCGCACATCGGCTTCATCTTTGGGGGCGAGCGAGGGCTCTACTGGCGGCTGTCGGCCCTGGACAACCTGCGCTACTTCGCCAACCTCTACCTGGTGGAACCCGACGTGGCCAGGCAGCGCATCCCCTACCTGCTGGAACTGGTGGGCCTGAAGGATCGCGCCAACGAGAAAGTGGAGGGCTACTCCCGCGGCATGATGCAGCGGCTGCACATCGCCCGCACGCTGCTGCACGATCCCCAGGTGCTCTTCCTGGACGAGCCGACCATGGGCCTCGACCCCGTGGGCGCCCGTGAGCTGCGCGGCGTGATCCGCGACCTGCTGGCGGAGCGCAAGACCATCCTGCTCACCACCCACTACATGTTCGAGGCCGACGAGCTGTGCCAGCGCATCGCCGTTATCAACAACGGCACCATCGTGGCCCTGGACACGCCCACCAGGCTCAAGCAGCACGTGCAAGACCTGTCGGTCATCGAGTTGGAAGTCATTGGCATTACCGAAAGGCGCGTGCAGCAACTGCGTGAGTTGCCGTTCATTGACACCGTCTCTGTGGAGCCTTTCGAGCAGAGGCAGATGCTCTCCATCCACTCCGACAGCGGCTCCAGCGCTGTGCTGCAGATTCTGAACATCCTGGAAGGGTTGCGGGTGGACAAAGTGAACGTGCGCGAGCCAACGCTAGAGGATGCCTACGTGCGACTGGTGGGAGGCGAGGTGTGAACTTCCAACTTCAAACCCCAGACCTCAAACATCGAATACGAAGTTACCTGCGCACCATCGGCCAGGTGTTCGTGTTGCAGTTCAAGCAACTGGCCATTGATGGCTTCATCATCTTCACTGTGCTGGTACAGCCGTTGCTCATCGCCATCATGGGGCTGTGGATGCTGCGCGGGCAGCGGGGCAACTACGCCGTCTTTATCGTTATCGGCAGCGGCATGACGGGGCTGTGGTCCAGCTTGCTCTACATCAGCGGCTCCAGCATCAACGTGGAACGCTGGCTGGGCACGCTGGAGATGCTGGTGGGCACGCCGACGCCGCTGGCGGTGACTGTCATCGGCAAGACGCTGTCCAACGTGGTCATGTCCCTCAGCTCGATGGTGCTGGGCTACGTTCTGGCCGCGCTCATCTTCCGCTTCCCGCTGACCCTCGCCCGCCCGCTGCTCTTCGTCATCTCGCTGTTCTTCACCGTCATCGCTTTCTCTGCCTTTGGCCTGCTCATCGGACCTTTCTTCGCCATCAACCTGCAGATGCAGCGTTGGGTCAACGCCCTGGAGTTCCCCATGTACATCCTGGCCGGCTTCATGTTTCCCATCGCCCTGCTGCCCGGTTGGACGACGCCCATCAGCTACGCCTTAGCGCCCTACTGGGCGGCCCTGGCGTTGCACGCCACCTCCAGCGGCGGCATTCCCCTCAGCCAGGTGTTCCTGAGCTGGGGCATGATGTTGCTCTTCAGCGCCATCTACCTCATCGCCTCTGGTTGGCTGTTCCGAGTCATGGTACACCGCGCCCGCGTCGATGCCACGCTGAGCTTGCAGTGAATCGGTCACATGAAACGATTATCGGCAGCTCTTCGGGTCTTCTTCACCAGCGCCTACTACTCCTACATCGCCTTGTTCCGCTGGTTCCGGCCAGCCCAGTACATGGCCTCCAAGATCGTCATGCCCATGGCCCAGATCCTCTTCTTCGCCCTGCTGGGCATGTACGCCAGCGGGCGTGGGAACGCGGACTTCTACGTCATCGGCAACGCCGTGCAACTGGCGGCCATCAACGGCATCTACGGCGTGACCATGAGTGTGGGCGGCGAGCGCTGGGCGGGCACGATGGGCTATCTCTTTGGCGCGCCGGCCAACCGCATGCTGATCTTCGTCGGTCGGGCCTTCATGCACGTCATTGACGGCATGTTGGGCGTGGTGCTGGGGCTGACCTGGGGCGTGCTGTTGCTGAACGTGGACCTGTCACGCACTCATCTGGGAGCGCTGGCGCTGACCATCCTCATCACCGCCGCCAGCACCTCGGGCATGGGGTTGCTGCTGGGCTGCCTGAGCCTCCTCACCCGCAACGTGATGTTCATCAACAACACCGTCTACTTCCTGCTGCTGGCGCTGTGCGGGGCCAACGTGCCGGTGAGCGACCTGCCCGGCTGGGTGCAACGCATCTCCTACCTGCTGCCGCTGACGCGGGGCATCGCCTCGGCGCGGCAGCTCGTGGATGGCGCCAGCCTGCGCAGCGTGGCGCCGCTGTTAGGAGGGGAGTTACTGGTCGGCGCCGCCTACATCCTGCTGGGCTACGTGCTCTTCCGCCAGTTCGAGAT
>JACNHM010000169.1:7269-13706 GCA_014383605.1 Chloroflexota bacterium | reverse complement strand
TGACCGCAGACGGCACGGCCGAGCCCGTCATGCGCGCCGGGGAATGGGCGTTCGAAGTGTGAGAGTCTGCCGGAGAGTGCCGACGTGCCGTTCATGCCCGGAGGGTGAACCTCGCTGCCAACGACAAGCCCCCGCTTCAACAGAAAGCGGGGGCTTCTTTCGTGTGCTGTTCGGGTTGCGAGGCGGGCGAGGGAACGATCACCCGGCCTTTTCCAGCTTCTTGCGCCGCTTCTCGGCGCGGCGGCTGATGCGCGTGAAGACGCGGCTCAGCCCCATGGCCTCCTTGGCCAGCCGCAGCGTCTCCGCCGCCTCCTTACGCGTGCGCAGCGTCCCCTCGTAGATGACCTCATCCACCAGGCCGGTCTGGCTCTCGTAGTAGGCGCGCCGCTGGCGCAGGGGATCGAGGAAATCGTTCAGCGCCCGCGTCAGCTTCTCCTTCACCTCCACGTCGCCCACCTTGCCCTGGCGATAGCGCGCCTTCAGATCGTCTACTTCCTCTTCGTCGGGGTTGAAGACGTCGTGGTAGATGAAAACGGGGTTGCCCTCCACCGTGCCGGGGATGTCGGCGCGGATACGCTTGGGATCGGTGTACATGCTGAAGACTTTTTTGCGCACCGCGGCCGGGCTGTCGGACAGGAAGATGGCGTTGCCCAGGCTCTTGCTCATCTTGGCCTGACCATCGGTGCCGACCAGCGTGGGCACCTCGCCCACCAGGCCGCGGGGAATGGGGAAGACCTCGCCGTACAGCCGGTTGAAGCGGCGGGCGATCTCCGCCGACAGCTCCACGTGGGCCAGGTTGTCCTTGCCCACGGGCACCAGATCCGCCCGCGGCATGAGGATGTCGGCGGTCTGCAACACCGGGTAGCCTAGCAAGCCGAAGGGCATCTCCGTCAGCCCCGCATCGCGGGCCATGTCCTTGAGGCTGGGCAGCCGGCTCAGACGCGGCACGGTGACCAGCATCTCGAAGAGCAGGTTCAGCTCGTACACCTCGTGCACCGCCGATTGCAGGTAGATGGTGGACTTCTCGGGGTCAATGCCCGAGGCCAGGTAGTCGAGCACCATCTCCCGCGCCGTCTCATCAATGCGCTCGATGTCTTCCTTGTCCGGTTTCGTGGTCAGCATGTGCAGGTCGGCGATGATGAAGAAGCACTCGTATTCGTCCTGCAGGGCCACGCGGTTCTTGAGGCTGCCCACGTAGTGGCCCAGGTGCATCTTGCCCGTGGGCCGGTCGCCGGTCAGAATTCTTTTTCGAGTTTCCATCTCTTCCCTCCTATCAGTATCTAACTTGGCAATGTCACATTTCGCTCGTAGTCAGGCACGCAGCGGAGCGGAGTGCCGTCGCCAGGCAGGTATCAAAACACCCCGCGTGCGACACACGGGGTGTTTGGAGCCAGTCTCACTCAACTGCGCCAGATAACGGCGGCGCGTCCGGGAACGCCTACTTAGTCATGTGGTCTCATGGTCGTCTGGTCCGCTAGTCAGGTTTCTCGACCAGGCGACTACCAGACCAAGCGACTACACGACCACGCAACTGTTCAGCGCCCAACTCCCCGGGCCATTCGCCGCCAGCGCTGGTACCCCGCTTCCACCTGACAGGGGCTCTCTGCACCTCGCTGCGGCGGCTACTCGTCCGGTTCACAGTCGTTGCCAAGGTCAATTGTTCGCCCACATTATGCCACAAAGCCCGCCGCTTGTCAAAAACGGAAGGTGCAACGCACTTTCATAAGTGCGTTGCACCTTTAGACTTCTTTCGCCGGTCGTAGACGCTCAACTGGGTGAGATGGCGGAGGAAGATCACGCCCAATCCGCCAATGCCCAGCACCATCGCCTCCGGCGAGACGTGGCCCAGCCTGCCGAACAGCCAGAAGACGGGCACCATCAGCACGGCTATGATCATCACCGCCCGCGGGCTGTCGCGCAGCAGCAGGTAGAGCAGTCCCCAGAGGGCGGCGCCGATGAACGGCAGCAGCGGCTGCTGCCAGAAGAACAGCCCCACGATGGTGCCCAGCCCCATTCCCCCGGCGAAGCCGACGTAGACCGACCAGCAGTGGCCAACGATGGCGGCCACGCCCGCCGCCGGCAGGGCCCACGACGTCCCCGTCAATCGCAGCGCCAGCCAGGCCGCCAACACGCCCTTGCCCACGTCCACGAGCGCGGTAATCAATCCCCCTGGCAAACCCGTCAGGCGGTAGGTGTTGAGCCCGCCCATGTGACCGCTGCCGCTGAAGCGCACGTCTGGCTTCTGCAGCAGCCGGGTTACCAGGACGCCGGTGGGGAAGGAGCCGATGAGGTAGCCGAGAACGGCGGCAATGAGCAAACGGCCGATGAGCATTTCTCCCCCTTAATCAAGACTTCCGAAGTCTGGTAGTCTCCCCTAACCGTGTTGACGCCAGTTTCGACCGTTTTTCAACCGCGGAGACCGCCGAGCACGCTGAGAAAACCAAAGAATCTCTGCGTGCTCCGCGGGCTCTGCGGTGAAGAGAGGACATCAACACGAAAGAGGTAGACCACCCGAAGTCTCCGAGACTTCGGAAGTCTGCAGGTAATCGGTGGTTCCTAACACACCACCCGCAGGCGGCGGGGCAGCACGCTCACCTCCAGCCGCCGGGCGTCGGTGCGCATGACCTCCCCGTCCACGTGCACGGGCAGCCCCTGCTCCGAGGCAATGACCACGTGCGCGGCTCGATCCACCATCACCGTGGGCTGGGTGGCGTGAGTGCCGCGGACGAAGTAGGGCAGCAGACGGAACATGCCCAAACGGCTCACCTGGCGGGCCAGCGTCACGTCCAGCAGGCCATCGTCCTGCACCGCCTGCGGCGCGATCATGAACATGCCCCCCGTGCGGCGGCCATTGGCCACGGAGGCCATCAGCAGCGGCAGCGTGCGCTCCTGTTCGTTGCAGCGCACCGTCACCAGGGGCGCTTTGTAGTACAGGAAGATGGTGCGCAGCACGGCCACCAGGAAGACCAGAGAACCACGCAAATAGCGCAGCTTGTAGCTTTCCACGGTGGTGGCGGCGTCGAAGCCGGCGCCGAAGTTGTTGCAGAAGTAACGCACGTTGCCCAACTCGTCCTCCACACGGCCGATGTCCACCACTTTCGTCTTGCCAGCGGCCAGCACACGGCAGGCGGCGGCCGCGTCACCCGTGGGCAGGCCCATGCACCAGGCGAAGTCGTTGCCCGTGCCGATGGGGACAAGGCCCAGCGCTCCGATAGGCTCTCCAGCTTCCCAGGCCGGTGTGGACTGGCTGGCCTCGACGATGCCGTTGAGCACTTCGTTGGCCACGCCATCGCCGCCCACGGCGGCGATGATCTCCCATCCCGCACGCACCGCCTCGGCGGCCTGGGCGATGGCTGAGTACCGTCCCGTCGTCTCGACGATCTCGAAGGTCACCCCCTCTTCCGTCAGCGTGCGGCGAATGACCTCCTCTGCCTGGCGACCAGTCCCGCTTCCCGACATCGGGTTGAGAATGATTTTGATCCTGGGCATGCTCCTTCCTCCCTGATGAGCGACGTGCAAACACTCGTGTGCTGTGAATGTAACAACACCGCGGGCAATCTGGAGTTGCTGCCCACGCGAAAGACCCGGAGAGTGGCCAGGCTGCTACCTCTCCGGGTCAAACTCACACCCACACTCACACAGTCTGCTCATCCCTTGATGCCGCTGGTGGCTACCGACTGCACGAACCACTTCTGGAACAGCAAGAAGACAATGAGCATCGGAATGGTGATCATCGAGGAGAAAGCAAAGATGTCCCCCCACACTTTGGGATCCTGACTGAAGAACTGCTGGATGGCCACAGGCAGCGGCCGGTACTCGAAGCCCCGGGTCACCATTAGCGGCCAGAGGAACTTGCCCCAATTGGCCAGGAATTGCAAGATGGCCACGGTGGCGAACACAGGCCGCGACAGAGGCAAGATGACGTTCCAGTAAATGCGGAAGGGGCTGGCGCCATCCACCAGCGCCGCCTCGTCCAGGTCCTTGGGCAGGTTAATGAAGAACTGATAGAACAGAAAGATGGAAAAGGCGTCGGCGATGAAGGGGATGATCTGGACGTGATAGCTGTCGAGCCAGCCAAAGCGGTTGACCATCAACAGGAGTGGGATGGCCACGGCCTCGAAGGGGATGATGATCAGAGCGACAATCACGGCCAGGATGAGCTGCCGACCCCTGAAGCGCAGCCGGGCCAGAGCGTAGGCGATCATGCTGTTGACCACCAGTCCCGCAAGCACCGTGCAGCCCACGATGAACACCGAGTTGAACATCACCCGCCCGAAGGGCATCTGGTCGAACACGTCGCGGTAGTTCTGGAGGCCCAACTCGCCGTAGGGTATGAAGGCGGTCAATTTGCTCATATCGCGGACGATTTGCGACTCGTTGGCCTTGACCGAGGAGACGAGCATGAAGATGATGGGGAAGAGGAAGAAAGCAGCCAACAGGATCATCACCAGATAGTTGCCCCCCAGGCGAATCCCCTTGCGAAGCCGGTACCTGAGGCTATAAGGAGTCGTGGTCGTTACTGTGGTAGCGCTCATTTCAGCTCACCGCCCTTTCTTCTCGCAGGATCACCCGCTGCACCAGCGAGACGCCTAACACGATCAGGAAGAACACGACCGCAATGGCCGACGCGTAGCCCACCCTAAGTTGCCTGAACCCCTCTCTGTACACCATGATCATGGTGGTCATCGTGGCCTCTTGCGGGCCGCCTTTGGTCATGACCCACACCTGGTCGAACAGCTTGAAGGCCAGAATGGTGGTGGCGATCACCACGAAGATGGTGGTATTGCGCAATTGGGGCAGGGTGACGCTCCAGAACTGCTGCCAGCGGCTGGCGCCATCCACCTCGGCTGCTTCGTATAACTCATCCGGAATGTCCTGCAGGCCGGCCAGGTAGATCACCATCTGGAAGCCGACCCCCTGCCAGATGGACAGCAGCATGATGGCCGGGAAGGCCAGTTTCGTGTCGGTCAGCCAGTCATAAGGCCCCAGGAGGTTGAATGTGATCGTCTGTATGAAGGCGTTGATCAAGCCCTCGCCAGGATTGTAAAGGAAGGTCCAGATGATGGCCACCACGACCATGGTGGTCACCACCGGACTGAAGTAGACGGTGCGGAAGAAGTTGACGAAACGGATCTTCTGGTTGACCAGAATGGCCAGAATGAGGGCCAGAGCGCTTTGCAGCGGAACCACGATGGCAGCAAACAGGAAGTTGTTGAGCAGCGCCCGATGGAAGGTTTCGTCATCGAGCAGCCGCACGAAGTTGCGCAGGGCGACGAACCGGGTGGGCAGATTAGGATTGGGGATGAGCCGCTGATCGGTGAAGGCCAAGGCGAAGGCCATGATGAAAGGGATCAGCAAGAAGACGGTGAGCAAAAGCAGCGCTGGGGCAGAGAAGAGCCAGGCCATGATGGCCTCGTTGCGTCGCCAGCTAGAGAGGCCCCTCTGGGCTGGTACTGCTTCTGCGGTCGAAGCCTGTACGGTCATGTGGTATCCTCCCGATGAAACCGCCGGGGGACGGATCTCCGCCCCCCGGCATTTCACATCTGATAGACTCGGCTACTATGGAATCGGGTATCCCTGGTTGTCCTCGATGTCCAGATCGATCTTCTTGACCGCCTTGTCCAGTTCAGCCTGGACGTCGGCGCCGGTGACGATGTTCTGCACCGCCTCGGCGAAGGCCTCCGTGATCGTCGGATAGGCCGGGGTGATGGGCCTTGGAATGGCCACGCCACCCTCTAACTGCTGCACGAAGATGTTCAAGGGACCACCCTCGCCAAACAGTTCCGATTTGGCCAACGCCGACTTGCGAGCCGGCACCGCCCCGTTGGCATTGGTCATGCGCAGGATCTGATCGGGGTCAATCAGGTACTCCAGGAACTTCCAGGCTGCCTCCGGGTGCTCCGACTGCGAGGTGATGCCCCAGTTCCAGGAACCCATGCCCGTCACAGCCTTGTCGCCAAACTTGGGCATGGGCAGCAGGATCAAGTCGTCGCCCAACCCTTCGCTGTGCGGCGTCCACATCCAGTGCCCCACAAAGGCCAGTGCGGCGCTCTTGTCCTCGCCATAGAAGGCATCATCCCCGGCCGGTTTCACGTTGGCATAGCCATCCGCAAACAGGCTCTGGAACCACTCCATCGCTTCCACCGCCTCGGGGCTGTTGAGCACCCCGTCAGCCGACTGGTATGCGCCGCGATCAATCAGGTCCGCTCCCCAGCTCTGGATGATGGGCGAGAAGCCGTAGGTGTACCACTCACCCTGACCATAGTCCATCTTGAAGTCAATGGCGTACTCCACCTCGTCCAGCGCTTGCAGCTTCTCCAGAGCGTCGTTGAACTCGTCCAGCGTCCAGGCATCGTCAATGCTGGTGGGGATGCGCACCCCGGCCTTCTCCAGGTAGGCTTTGTTGCCCCAGATGGCCAGGCCAGAGTCGAACGTCC
>JACNHM010000169.1:0-6578 GCA_014383605.1 Chloroflexota bacterium | reverse complement strand
TGGTCATGCGCAGGATCTGATCGGGGTCAATCAGGTACTCCAGGAACTTCCAGGCCGCCTCCGGATGCTCCGACTGCGAGGTGATGCCCCAGTTCCAGGAACCCATGCCGGTGGCTGCCCCCTTGCTGCCCTTGACCATAGGGAGCAAGACCAAGTCATCGCCCAGCCCCTCGCTGTGCGGCGTCCACATCCAGTGGCCGACGTAGGCCAGGGCCGCTTTCTTGGTGCCGTAGAAGTCGTCGTCCCCTGCCGGCTTGACGTTGGCGTAGCCGTCCTGGAACAGGCTCTGGAACCAGGTCAGCGTTTCCACTGCCTCAGGGCTGTTGAGCACGCCGTCGGCCGACTGGTAGTCGCTGCGGTCAATCAGATCAGCCCCATTGCCCTGGATGAGGGGTGCGAAGCCGTAGGTGTACCACTCGCCCTGACCATAGTTCATCTTGAAGTCAATGGCGTATTCCACCTCGTCCAAAGCTTGCAGCTTCTCCAGAGCTTCGCTGGCCTCCTCAGTGGTCCAGGCGTCCTCGATGCTGGTGGGGATGCGCACCCCAGCCTTCTCCAGGTAGGCTTTGTTGCCCCAGATGGCCAGGCCAGAGTCGAACGTCCCCAGCGAGTAGAGCTTGCCGCCGTAGGTGCCCTGGTCAATGATCGAGGGCAGGAAGTCTGCTTTCAACTCATCTGACACGTACGGATCGAGGGGGATCAGGTGCCCAGCCCAGGCGTAGTTGTACAGGAATGGACCATCGAAGTCCAGCAGGTCGGGCAGATCGCCGGCCAGGGCCGCTGCACTCACCTGCTCGTTGAAAGAGCCCTCCGGCAGCCGCACCGCCTCGACCTCAACCTCGTCCTGCATGGCGTTGAAGTCTTCCACCTGAGCGTCGAGCACATCCCGCTCCTCCCCCTTGCCCGAGTGGAACCAGACCGTGATCTTGACTTTCTCCTTGGGTGCCTCGACCTCAGCAGGCTTCTCCTCCGGTGGGGGAGCCTCCGGAGGCGGCGCCGATGGGGCCACGCAAGCGCTGAAAGCCAAGGCGATGACGACTAGTAGACCGAAAATACGAAACGCTTTCATTTGTTTTTTCTCCTTCCTCAGGTTTTTGTCTGTGGGGCCACTTCTTTGTGCCCAAGAATCAACCGGCGCGCCCAAGGCGCGCCACCGGTTACACACGTATCCTCTTTGCACATCACCTCCTTCCCCTCTGCTCAAGCTTCGGCAAGAACGACGGAAACCACAACGTACATATCCTATCTTACCACAAATCGGCGAAAACCCAAAGTCAGATGGTCGCCCGCTATGGCTCAGACCGTTTCTTCGATCTCCAGTTCGTCTATCGTGGCATACACTTCCCGGCGATCAATGGTGCCCGGCAACGGGCCAACGATGGCCAGCTTGCGCTCGACGATCTCACGGGCGAACAGCGCGCAGCGCCACAGCGGGTGTCCGTCGAGCAGGGCAGTCAGAAAGCCAGCCCAGAAGGAATCGCCCGCGCCGGTGGCATCCACGACTTCGACAGGCCGGGCCGGGATGCGCGTGATCTTGCCTTCCTCGGAGAGAAGTATGCCCTTGGCCCCCATAGTGAAGACGACGACCCTCGGCCCCATCTCGTGATAGCACTCGATGTACTCCACCGGTGTCTTGCCGGCGCCGAAGAGACGCGTGGCGTCATCCAGCGAGGGTTTGGTGATGTCCGCATAGCCCATCATGCGGCGCAGCACGGCCTTGGCCTCTTGGGTGTCCGGCCAGATCGCAGGGCTGTAGTTGGGGTCCAGTGAGATGATCTTGCCCTGCTCCCGCGCCAGTTGAAAGGTCTCCTGCACCGCCGAGCGGCAAGGTTCACGGGAGAGCGAAAAGGTGGAGGCATGGACAACTTTGGCCCGCTTGACCGCTTCTTCTTCAACCTCCCTGGGCTCGAGATGGTAATCGCCGTTCCGGAAGGCTTCGAAGTCGGCGGTGCCCGCGGTGCGGGAGATGAAGATGACGGTGGTGTGCACGCGATGATCCATCACCAGGTAGTCGGTCAGTACGCCCGACCGCCGCAGCTCCGACTTGAGGAATTGGCCGAAGGCTCCGATGCCGGTCTTGGACACGACGGCCGACCTGCCGCCGAGCTTGGCCACGTACACGGCAATGTTGGCCGGCGATCCGCCCTGGTATTTGCGGAAGGTGCAGGCATTGCGCAACCGCTCCGTCTCCTCGATGGAGATGAAGTCAATCAATGTCTCGCCAATGGCCAGAAGGTCTAAGTCTCCAGCAGGGATATGCACGTGTCACCGTCCTGTACAGGTTTGGGCCAGAAGAACCAAGGTTCCTGGCCGGTCTCTCGGCCGGTCAGCCGCCGGGTCATGAGACCCGATGGCATCCTACACTACCGCTCCAGATGTTCGCGTATGCGGGCAGCGGCGTCCTTCGGATTACCCTGGCAGATGAAGAGGCCAAGCTGCTCGAAGCCGCCGCTTTCCTGGGTGTAGGGGAGGAATTCAAAGTACAGGCCGGCGCCAGGTCCGTTATGCGTGATCACGTTGTAGGCGATCTCCTTGTCGATCTGCGGCATGACCGAGCGAATGGCCCGGATGGCATCGTGCCAGCCCTCAGCGACCGCCGCGATCTCGGCCTCGGTCAGTTCGTGCAAGTGCTTCTTGCCGCTATCTCTGACGAGGAGCATCATGTCGTATGGCCGCCGCATGAAGTAGGGCACCGAGAGCACCGCCGGCCCGTAGTCCCGAATGAGCAACTCGGCAGGGTTCTCGCGCAGCAGATAGGCGCAGAAGGTCTCCCCTCGATCCTTTTCGAAGCGCTGGTTGTCAAGAAACCGCCTGGGCATGATATTGCTGAGCGCGATCTGCTGATGACCATGGGCAAGGGAACCGCCGACGAGGCGGCCATAGTTCTTGATGATCAACACGAAAGCGTGATCGCCAGTCCCATTCCCGTGGGGTTCGCAGAGGGGCAGAAACTCTCCGGCGTCCCGGAGAAGCCTCCCTTCCAGGGCCGCAAGCCGCTGCATGACGACAATGCGATCGGTGAGGGGCATGTTGTGCCAGTCCCTGTCGTGCAAGGAGGACGTCCACTGGAGGAAATGGAGACCGTGGGCCATGTGCCGCTCCTCTGGCTCTCGGTCAACTTCCCACGGGTACAGGATGGGATAGAGGTTCTTGTTGATGAAGGTGAAGCCTTCGCTCAGGTCGGCGACGTCAATCACACCAGTGGTGTGACCCTGGCAGACGGGGCACGCCAGGGATGCTTCGGGGACGGCTGACGGCGTCGGCAGGTTATCGTGGGGCCGGCGGGCGCGGGAAGAGTTGAACAGAATCTGATCCCCGTTTCGGGGATCAACCTGAAAGGCGCCATCCGGTAGGAAGTCCTTTGTCTCCCCTTCTTCCCGAAACAGCCGGAGGAGCTCGGAAAAGGGCAATCCCTCGACGTTCTGTGCCTGGAGTATCTGAGCAAGCGTCTCCCGGTCAATCTGCTGGCTCATGCGTATGCTCTCCGGTGTTGCCAGAACCCAGAATGTGTCTGACAAGCCTGCAGGGGCGGATCCCAGCCTGTCCTGAGGGGGCCGAAGGGCCACCTGGGGTGTCGGCTCTACGAGTTCTGATAAGAACTCACGCCGATCTCAGCAAGAAAAGCGATCACCATGTTGCGCCAGGTGAAGTGGGGAATGGTGATGCGGTAGGCACTTCGCCCCATCTCTTTCCGCAGATCATCGTCGGTCAGCAACATCTCCAGGGCATGGGCGAATCCATTCACGTCGTCTGCCCGGACAACGACTGCGCCCGCCCCCCGCTTCAGGGGCGGTTCGCTCTGTTCGAAGTGAATAGTCTCGACTTCCTCGCCCAGCAGGTATTCGGTCACAAAAGGCACCAGATGGCTGGCCACAACGGGGACGGAGGTGGCCGCAGCCTCCTGCGCCGACATGCCGAACCCCTCCATCACAGAAGGGGTACAGTACACGCCGGTCACTGCGTAGAGGGTTGGCAGCATATCCCAGATGGAACCTACCACGGCGACCTGGCCCCGCAGATCGAGTGAGCGGATCAACCCTCTGAGCTCTCTGGCCAGGTCCTTCTTACTGTCATCTATGGAAACCACCAACAGGCTGTCGGGAACCCGCTGCTGGACGATGGCGAAGGCTTTGATCAGCACGTCCTTGCGTTTGGTGGTGTCTGTGCGGCTGATTTCCGTGATGATCTTGCGCCGGCGCACCTCCTGCGGCGACAGACCGGTCCGCTGGCTCAGGAAATCCCAGATGCCGTCTTTGTCTGAGACCTGCCGCGGGTAGTACCGACCCGTGTCAATACCCGGCGACAGAAACGGTATCGGCCCCGTGTATCCGTAATCCTCTCGCAGCGCCTGACGCACGATAGATGATGTGGCGGCAACGCCATCCAGGTCTGCCAGCAGGCTCTTCTCGGTGGCTATGCGTTCAGCCATGCGCAGGCTGGCCCATTGATCTGGCGAGACGTTGCGCTTCTTGATGGTCCCCAGCGAATGAGGAATCCAGATGTGCTTCACCCGCCCCGGCAGCGTCCGGTTGTACAGAACACCCACCTCGGCCCCGTCCCAGTAGTGGGAAAGGATCACGTCTGCGGTCGTTCCTTCGGTACCGAAGAATCCCTCCAGTGCCTCGACCAGGCGAGGGATGCGCTCGTGCATGTCCTCCTTGCGGACGAATTCGCTGATGCCATCTTCCAGATACAGGATCCGCTGCTGTCCGTCTTTGTAGCGAAGCCCTCTCCGCCGCTCGCCCGTCAGCGGATGCGCATAGCCACCGCGATTGACGATGGTGATCTTGAAGCCAAGTTGGGCCAAGGCCTCGCTGAAGTGGTTTACATAGACGTTCTGCCCGCCCGTGTCCGGCAGGCCGGGGACGATCTGCCACTCATGCAGGCCGTGATTGGTGATCATCAGCACGTGTGGCCGACGGGAGGCGAGAAACGCTTCGTGCTTGTGCGTGGAATCGATGGGTGTATCAGGCATGGCCGAGGTAAAGACGCGCTAGCTCAGCGAGAGAGACGTCGGTCTCCGGCTGCGGATTGCCAAAGTACGGGTGAATGGGCAAGCGCTCATGGGGGCGGCGCACCTCGGGATGGGCCACGATCTGCTCGATCAAACGCAGGTAGCCCGCGGCGGTGCGCTCCCAGGTGTAGCGGTCGAGCACGCGCTGCCGGCCGCGCCGCGCAAACTCCTGCCACGCCTGGGCGTCGCCGAGCAGCCGCTCCAGCCCGCCGGCGATGTCGGCGGGATCGGCGGGATCAACCAGCACGCCGTACTCCCGGTCGCCTTCCCGCAAGCTCTCGCTGGGGCCGCCGTTGCGGGTGACGACCAGCGGCAGGCCGGCCGCCGCCGCTTCCAGCGGGGCCAGGCCGAAGGGCTCGTAGTGCGCCGTCAAAGCGAAGACCGAGCCGCGCTGCGCCAGGAGGCGGTAGGCAGCGGCCAGCAACGGCTGGCCCGGCAGGGCAAAGGCGCTGATCTTGCCCCACAGGTCATTATCTCGCACCACCTGCCGAATCTGGGCCAGCACCTCCCGCTCGCCTGGATTGGCGCCGGCATCCTCGCGCAGCGGGTCGTCCAGGGCGCCGGTGATGATGAGCAGGTTGGCCCGCTCCTGCAGCGTCCTGCTCTGGGCCAAGGCCTGCACCAACCCCAGGTGGTTCTTCTTGGGGTCGAGCCGGCTGGAGGCCACGACGGCTGGCAGGTCCAGCCGCTGCTCGTCAATGTCCCGCGCCAGCCGCTCCTGCACGCGCCGGGCGACGGCCTCTTCGTCCTCAAAACGGGAGGTCGCATCGAAGATGGACAGGTTGACGCCCGGCGGGACGACGGCGAAGCGGCGGTCGTCCGCCGCATCCACAGCGTCCTCGTAGGCCCGATGGCTGTACTGCTCGAAGCGCTCCTGCGCCGTGCTGGTGACGTTGACCGCCGAGCGGTTCATGCTCAACCGCTCGGCCAGCAGCCGCCGCCCGAAGCGATAGTGCTCGTCCATCTCCGCCAGGTTCTGCGGTGTGACGTGCAGCTTGTCCATTTTCTGCGCGCCCAGGGAATGGGCGGTGAAGGTGAAGGGCACGCCGGTTTGCGCTTCGATGAGCACGCCACACAACCCGCCGTCGCCGTAGTGCGCGGTCATGGCGTCGGGCAGGCGGCCTTCTTTCCGGTAGAAGGCCAGGATGCTGACCACCCAGTCCCGCACCAGGTGCGGCCACAGGTCCTCCTTGCGCAGGAAATGATCGGGGCCGGCTGGCAGCCGCACGATGCGCACGCCGGGTGCATTCGGATAGGCGTCGAACGGCGCGGCGAACTCCGGCCAGCCGGGGTCAATGATCTGCCGCGTCAGGATGTCCACGCCGTGGCCCAGCTCGGCCATGGCCAGCGCCACCTGCTTCACATAGACGAGCTGCCCGCCGAAGTCGGGATGCGCCGTCCAGTAGCTGTCCTGGGGGTCGAAGTTGCCTTGGGGGTTGAGAAAGGCGATGTGTATGTTGTCCTCCAGTAGAGCCTGCTCGCAAAGCCGGCAGAGGCGGCTCCCAGCCGCAAGGTGCCGGCTCTGCGGTTCTCCGAGAAGGCTCTCAGAGCTTAAGCCACAAGT
>JACNHM010000521.1 GCA_014383605.1 Chloroflexota bacterium | reverse complement strand
TGCCCAGCCGCTTGGCCAATTTCATCATCAACTCCTCCTGGTGCGTCCTCTCCAGATCCCCCAAAAAGGAGCTGTACTGGATGCGGTCCAGGCCGTAGTCCAGGCAGATGTCGGCCACCCTGGTACGGGTGTTGTCATCGGGTATGTCGTAGACGAGTAGGCATTTCAATCGCCTGATTCCTCAGCTTCTATTATTATACTGCATCCCTTGATAGAAAGCAACTCGACGCCTCACCACTGGGCCAGAAAAGGCTTGTAAGCGGCCCGGTCGCCGCGCACGAAGGTGGCGACGTGGCGGGCCTGATGTTGGACGATGACCCGCAAAGGTTGGCGCTTGCGCTCGTACCGCTCCGCCGTCTCCAATCGCGCCAGCACCTTCTCGGCCAGCAGTCGCCGGGTCTCCAGCGTCAGCAGGCCCTTTTCATCCTGCGCCAGCTTGGTTCGCTTGTTGGCCAGACCCAGCACGGTGCGGTCCACAACCGGCGCTCGAAACTCCTCGATCAAATCCAGCACCAGGCTGGGCTTGCCCGGTCGGTCGGCGTGGATGAAGCCGCCGAACGGATCCAGCCCGGCCAGGATGACGGCCCGCTCAATCTGACCGTACAGGATGCCGTAGCCATAGTTCAGGGCGGCGTTGAGGGGATCCTTCGCCCCCCGCCGCCGACGCCCCGGCCAGTCGTATTGCTCAGGAACCATCAGCTTCAGCGCGTCCCAATACCGCCGGGCGGCTCGCCCCTCGGCAGCCAGAATTTGCAGCCGCACCTCGTCTACCCGCTCGGCCTGCAACTGCTGCAACTCCTCCTGGTGATCCAGCACCTCCTGGGCCGCCAGACGGAGCTGTTCGTACAGCGGCGGGTCGGTCTCTTTGCGATATTTGGCCGTGTACTTCAGCAGCCGCGACTGGTTCTCGATCTTGCCGCTGGCAAAGGCTTTGGCCAGCGCCAGGCCACGGCCATCCTCGTAGGCCAGCAGTTGCGCCCGACGGGTCTGCACCGTGCCCGTGAGACCCGCCGCGTATAGCCCTGCGTAGGGCTTACCAGAACCAGAGACAAAGTGGATGGGGATGCCCTCCTGACAGCAGGCGCGGATGGCCTCGGCCGACAGGCTCACCCCTCGACCGGTGATCAACACCTGTTCCAGGTGGAGCAAGGGGGCCTGGACGGTTTTCTCCCCCTTGACCTTCACCTGCAACCGTTGGCTGTGCTTGCCGACGAAAGCGCCGTATTGGTCTACGATCAACTGCTGAATGATTGGCATCGCCCTCTCCTACCCGCTAATCTCGTACCACCCATTACCCTTAACCGCGTCCTTCCCCACGTGCACGATCTCCCCCCACACCAGCCAGGGGAGGAACGGCTCCAGATTCCCCTCGAAAGTCACCTGACCCACCAGTCCGCCCATGGGCGTGCTGGTTCTTCGCCGCGTGGAGAAGCTATCTAGCTCCACCCAGCGGGTTTGATCCTCCGCCACCTGCACCGCCTCGGCCTCGGCCATCACCTGGCGGAGGTCGAGTTCCCAGGTGGCGTCGGTGAACTCACGGGTCAGGTCGCGCAGCCGCTGGTGCAGCCGTTGGATCAACGGGCGGAAGGTCGGGCGGTGCTGGAGTTTGCTCTGCTCAATGATGCGCGTGGGCGTCTTGAAAACCAGGGTGATGCGCTCTCTGGGCAACTGTGCCGCCAGCGCCTGTACCTGCTCGTTGGTGACGGGCAGGTCGGGTACCGAGACCATCGCGTCTCCCGCACGAAGCACCGGCTGTCGTTCCCCGCTCAAGCGGTTCAGGGCGCCGATCTCTCGAACGGCGAAAGTGCCCCGCCGCCAGCGGCCGTCCTCTCGCCGTAGTTTCTTGCCCAGACCCCCTTGTTCCAGCGCCTTACTCCCTAGCACCAGGTAGGGAAAGAGGTTGAGCGCCTGGGCGAACATGGTCAGGCCGAACTCCAGGGTCTCTCCGGGCTGGTAGCTGATTTTGCCGTCCAGGGGCGGCTCGATGATGTACGGGCGTGGCACATCCACTCCGCGCTCGCTGTTCGGGTTGCGAGTTGCCACCAGGAAGCAGATGGGGCAAGTGGCCCAGACCGCGCACTCTCCGCAGTCCTTCGCCTTTTTGTTGAAGCAGAACTGATTTCGCAGAGCGTGGAACAGCGCGCCGCGAATGGCCGAGCCCTGATGCTCGTTGAGCAAGATGGGCGTCTGCACCTCACAGGTGAAGTGCAGTTGATGAGCGGTGAAGTTGTCCATAGTTTGACTCCTTTTTGAGTATCCTGAAAGCGGATCGAAACATTGTCATTTGTCCCTATTCCTTTTTTCGGGTATAATTGTGGCAGGCAAGCTAACCGACGAGGTGAGTGACATGGCGACCATTACTCTTAGTGATATACTGGACGACTTGCAGGTCGCCGATCAAGCCTTGCGCAAATTCGAGCAGCGCTACTGGATCAGCTCAGCCGACTTCTACAAACTCTATTCCCAGGGCAAGTTAGACGATGGACAGCATTGCGCAGACTTCTCCGAGTGGGCCGGCCATTACAAGCTCAAGCTCAAGCGCGAAGCGGCACTGGAAAACTTGTCGCAGCAGCAAAGTGACTAGGAGACCTGTCATGAACCGTCAGGAAATCGTCCAAGCACTGAAAGCCCTTGAAGAGGAACGCCGCCAGGCCGACCTGCCTGACCTGCGCATCCTTCTGGAAGAAGAAGTCTACAACGCCAGTCAATCCTTTGATGAGCGTTTCCTTTGCGCCTGTGGCGGCGACCACACCCGGCTCTGGGCCTGGGTAG
>JACNHM010000032.1 GCA_014383605.1 Chloroflexota bacterium | reverse complement strand
CCTGGGGCTGCTCGTGGATCTCCTTGAGCATGAAGTGGGGATAGCCCCCCTTTTCCGCCGCCTCCATGCTCTCGCTGATCTCTTCCGCCTCCCGTTCGATCGGCGCCCCATCCTCCACCCGGCGCAGTTCCACGCCGTCGGCCCAGAGGATGACGATCTCGCCATCCTGCACGCGGACAATGCGGCGGGTGAGCGGCAGGATGGAGGGCAGATCGGAGGAGACGCAGGTCGCCCCGTCGGCCAGGCCGGCCACCAGGCCGGAGCCTTTCTTGATCGCGTACAGCCGCTCCTCGCCCACCCGTCCGATGACGAAGGCGTAATCGCCCTCCAGGTCGTGATAGGCGCGGCGGATGGCCTCCACCATGTCGTAGCCCCGATCCACGTAGCGCTCCACGGCGTGCACGCAGGACTCGCCGTCGTTGGTGGAGCGGACGGTCATGCCCTCGGCCATGAACTGCTGGCGCAGCTCGACGTTGTTGACCACGTTGCCGTTGTGCGCCCCCACCAGGTCGCCGTCGGAGTCCAGATGCGGCTGGGCGTTGACCTGCGATGGCGCGCCGAAGGTGGCCCAGCGCAGTTGTATCATGCCTCGCCGGCCGGTCATTTCGGCGAGACGCCACCGCTCGGCCACCTCGTCCACCTTGCCCACGTCCTTGCGCAGGTCAATCGTGCCGTCGTCGGCCAGCGTGGCGCAGCCGACCGAATCGTATCCCCTGTAGGAAAGCCGTCTGCCGGCCTCGAGCAGTATGGGGCCGAGGGGTTGTTCTTTGTCCGTGACCATGCCGAAAATGCCGCACATATTCTCCTCTGGCGATGTGTTCCCCGTAGCTTACCACAATCCGGCCTGCACGGCAAACTGCCTTGAGCAGTCCGCGTGGCCAACCACGCTTGACATTTCCACTCTTTTGTCGTAAGATAGCCAGTAGTCTTCAACGAATGCATCCATGCTTGCTGTAGATCGAGGAGCAAGACCGTGAATCCGCAGCAAAACGGCCTCCCGCCCGGCCTGGTTGGCCGCCAGGTCCACCTGCCAGGTCATTTTGAACAGCTGGGAACCCTTCGACATCTCGGCAGAACGAGGGCCGGGCTTTGACATTCGCAGCCTGGGGCCGCCCGATCCGGCGAGCGGCCGCCCTGCGCAAGCTGACCACCCACTGGCACAGCCTGGTAGAGGAAAACCTGTTCCGACGGCGAGGATAGTGTGGGACAGACTTCCGAAGTCTCCGAGACTTCGGAAGTCTGCAAGAGCGTTACACGTGCCAAGAAAGAATCGGAAGTGAGAACCTGCTATGACGACGAAGAAAAGAAAGCACCAAGAGAAACGAGAGAAACGATCAGCACCATCCCGTCCCTTTCCCACCCCTGCCGAGCGGGAACGGATCATCCAGCGCCGCGACAGGCTGCTGGAGGAACTCATCGGCGTGTTTGTCGGCACCCCACCGGCCGGGCAGAACCGCGCCGTGGCCCGGCTGACCCAAACCTATGGCTTGGCCGAGGTGCAGATCGTTCTCGAGGCTTTCCTCAAGAACACCCAGCGGCCCCTGGTGGGCGAAGAGCCGGGCCTGTACCGGGAATACCGGCTGGCCTTCGCTCGCTTCGGCGGCGAGCGTCCCTTCCTGGGCAAGCAGGTGCACGAGGAATTGGTGTTTGAGCACGCCCAACTGGTTGCCAAACGCAAGTGGAAATCGTTATTCCAGCGCCGTCCCAGCCGGCGCCAGCGGGAATTGCGTGACCTGTTGCTGGTAGACATCCGATTCGCCGAAGACATCACGCCCCCGTCCCCGCCCCCTCGTCCGCCCGAGTTCGTAGCGCCGCCCGGGGGCTCCTACCCCTCGCGCCTGGAGGAGTTGCTGAGACTGGGATGGAAGGCCGACGAGAAAGTCATCACTGCCAAGGCCAGAAGAGCCGCAGCGTGGGAGCCATTCATCCCCGACCTGGAACACATGGTCCTGGACGAGGGACTGCTGTATGGCTGGCCGGCCGAACCGTCCGCCTGGGCACCGCTGCATGCCCTGCGGCTGCTGGGTCACCTGCGGGCTCATCGGTCGGCTGGGCAGTTGCTGGCGCTGATGGATCGGGAGGACGACTGGCTTTCCGACCTGCTGCCGTCCGTCTGGTCGGAAATGGGACCTGAGGTAGCCGAGCCTTTGTGGGCCTACGTCCAGGATCGCCAGCACAATCCGGAGCAGCGGGGGAACGCCCTGGTGGGGCTGCAGAAACTGGCAGAGAAACATCCCCGCTATCGGGGTGAAATCGTTGAACGCCTGTCGCGGCTGTTGGACGACGCCCCGGTCGAGGACAAGACAGCCAATGCCTACATCGTATACGTCCTGGGCGAACTCAAGGCTGTCGAGACCCTTCCTGCCCTGGGCCGGGCTTTCGATGCGGGCAAAGTCGATCTGAAGATAATGACGTGGGGCGATGCCATGGCCCGAATGGAGAGAGCGTAGGTAGCGGGTGACACGAAGACACCGGCTGTCTACCGCGACTCCCGCGCCTTCTTCCGGGCCACCTACCTGACGTCCGGGCTCCGCCGCCTGCTGGAAGAGGTCATGGGTCGCCTGGCGGGCGTGGGGCCGGAAGGCGACCGGGTGCTGCAGCTCCGCTCCCCCTTCGGCGGCGGCAAGACCCACGTTTTGCTGGCCCTGTATCACGCCGCCCGCGACCACGCCGCCATTCGCGCCCTGCCCGAAGCCTCTGACGTGCCAGACCCTGGCCCGGTACGGGTGGCCGTCTTCGACGGCGAGAAATTCGACAACCTGATCTCCCCCGG
>JACNHM010000247.1 GCA_014383605.1 Chloroflexota bacterium | reverse complement strand
TTACACCGCGTTAGGCGACCCGGGACGCGCCGCCGAATACACGTTGCAGGGGTAGGCAATCAGATTTGACAAATGGATCAGATTGTGCTACAATAGCATTGCTAACTGGAAACTGTAAACAGTTTACCATAAAGCCTTTGCTCCATCTGTCTGTAAGCCCATAAGCGTCCTTACTTAACCTCGATCCCATGCTCACCGAAGACCTGACCAATATCCTGTTACCGCCCCAGAGATGTTCGCTCGCTGACGAAGTTACAGAGCGTCTGAGACAGGCTATCCTCAGTGGCCAACTGGCGCCGGGCCAGAAGTTGCGTGAGAACGTGCTTGCCGAATCCATGAGCGTAAGCCGTGGACCGATCCGGGAAGCACTGAGACGGCTCGAGCGCGAGGGCCTGGTGATCAGGCGCCACAATCGGAGTGCGTTCGTCGCCCGCCTGTCCCGGCACGATCTCGACGAGGTGTATAGTCTGCGCTTGGCGCTGGAGCGGCTGGCGGTGCAACTCGCCATACGCAACTCCGCAGCAAAAGAAGAAGTGGCCGAGATGCAGGCCACCATTGATACCATGGCTGCCTACATCGAGCGAGGTATTACAGAGCAAGAGGCTGCCGAACTGGACATGCGTTTTCACGATGCCCTGTACCGTGCCAGTCACCATCAGCGGCTCCAGGATTCCTGGGCGACTCTGCGCCCCCAGGTTCACATCCTTCTGCTCAGTCGGAATGTGGCAGACCCTGATTTCCGCGACCAGGCCGTTGGAGGCCACCAGGAAGTCCTCGATGCCATCCGCAATGGCGACGAAGCCCGCGCCACGGCCATCATCGAACAGCATCTCCAGGCCGCGTATGACCGCGTTCTGCACAGTTACAGGTATAGAGACGCTGCCTGATCTTGGCAAGAAGTCGGCGCCGCGTATAGTGTTCTCGACCTTGGCTCTTCTATCCTTCGTTTAACTGTAATCGGGGGTGCTACCCATGAGACTCGTGACCTTTCTTCACCGGGGAGAGACCCGCCTGGGAGCACTCTCCTCTGGAAAGGCGGGCCAGGTGGTGGTTGATCTCAACCGGGCAGATGGTCGTTTGCCCAGCGACATGATCAGCTTCCTGGAAGCCGGCGAGACAGTGCATGCACTGGCGGTACAGGCCCTGGCAGCACCACCACCCGAAGCGACGTTGAAACCATCCGACGTCACGCTTAAAGCCCCCATCCTGCGACCCGGCAAAATCATCTGTATCGGCCAAAACTATCTCGAGCACGCGCATGAGTCCAACGCTGACGCACCTCCCTTCCCCATCATCTTTGCCAAGTACGCCAACAGTGTGATCGGGCACGGAGAACCCATTGTCATCCCGGCTGCGGTTGAGAAACCTGACTACGAAGGCGAACTCGCGGTCGTGATCGGCCGCCGCGGGCGCAACATCCCGGAAGCGGGCGCTCTGGACTACGTGGCCGGCTACATGCCGCTCAACGATGTCAGCGCCCGCGACTGGCAGAACCGCACCAGCCAGTGGGTCATCGGCAAGACGCCGGACACGTTTTGTCCCATGGGACCCGCCCTGGTGACCGCAGACGAAATCCCGGACGTTCAGAACCTATGGCTGCGCACCGTGATCGGCGACGAGGTGCTGCAGGAGGGACACACCAGCTGGATGATCTTCTCCGTGGCCCACCTGATCGCCGACATGAGCCAGGTGATGACGCTGGAACCCGGCGACGTGATCGCCACGGGCACCCCGGCCGGCATCGGCGCGGCGCGCACGCCGCCGCGCTGGCTGCGCCCCGGCGACGTCGTGCGGGTGGAGGTCGAGAAGGTCGGCGTGCTGGAAAACCCGGTGGTCGTCGAGACGTGAAGGAGCTGAACATGGCAACAGACAGAATGGCTGTCGCCGAACCGGCCTACAGGCCATCACTGGCCAGGCGAGTGCTCAATATCCAAGAAATCGGGGTGCTGGTCGCCGTAGTGGTGTTTTTTGGCGTTTTTGTGCTGGCCAGCAAGAGCATGGCGGAATCGGCCAATCTTGTGCGCATGGCTACGCAGGGCAGCATGATCGGCCTTTGCGCATTCGGCATGAGCTTCCTGATGATCACGGGGGAGATCGACCTGTCGAGTGGCGCCACCGCCGGCCTTGCCGCGGCCGTCGCCGGGTTGTTGCGGTACAACCAGGGCTGGCCGGAATGGGCCTGTTACGGAGCCGCATTGGCGGCTGCAATGATGGTTGGCTTGCTCAACAGCTTTGTCGTGCTCAAGATTCGCATGCCCTCTTTCTTCGCTACCTTGGGCAGCAGTTTCGTTGCCAATGGCCTGGCGATCTGGCTCCTCAAGGGAGCATGGCTTTACGTCGGAGACAGAATCCCATCCCTGACGAAAGCGCTGGTGCCATCGCCCTTCTTCGATTTGCCCTGGGTTTTCGTGGGCTTGGTGGCGCTGTTCATCATTGGGGACGTGCTGATGCGCACCTCGCGGCTGGGTCCCACCTTGACTGCCGTCGGCGGCAACCGGCTGGCGGCCGAGATCGTGGGCATCAATGTGCCGTTGGTCAAGACCCTCTGCTTTGTGTTCGTCAGCCTGTGTTGCGGGCTTGCCGGCCTGTTGGTCATGGGCTATGCGGGCACCACAGACCCAGCCATCGGCGACGGCTGGCTGCTCTGGGTAGTGGCGATCGCCATCATCGGCGGCGGCAGCCTGCGGGGCGGCGTCGGGAGCATCATCGGCGCCCTGCTGGGGACTGTCTTGATTCAGATCATCCGCATGGGCCTGGCAAACGCCCGCGTGCAAACCAATGCCCAGGGCATCGTGGTTGGCGCCATCCTGATCGGCGCCGCCGCCCTGGATGTCATCCGACGCAAGACCGTTCAGTACTAACTGCACGCATCGCACATAGGGAGAGCAGATATATGGAGCTTACCGGCATCGAGCGCAGCAAGATATCATTGAGCACGAGGACGGTGCTTTCTGTGCGTAGCCTGCTCGCCAAGCAGGAAGCAGCCATCATCATCCCGTTCTTCGTCCTGTTGGCGTTCTTCTATGCCCGCAACAGCGCGATGCTATCCAAGCCGACCGTCGTTTCCATCCTGCGCACCATGGCCTTCCCAGGCCTCATCAGCATGGGTATGGTCCAATTGATGATCGCGGGCGAAATCGACCTCTCGACGGGGTCCATGATGAGCCTGGGGGCGGTGTTCGCGGCGAAGCTGATGCGGGATGCCGGCGTGCCGGTGCCGGCTGCTGCGGTTTGCTCGCTCGGTGTGGCGTTGCTGGTGGGGCTGATCAACGCCCTGCTCACGGTCAAGGTGGGTATCCCTTCCGTGATCACCACGATCGCCACTTCGTTCATCGTGCGGGGCATCAGCTACTCCTTCACCAACGGCCTCCCCATCTACCCCCTGCCGCCCGAGGTGGGTATCATCGGTTCATGGCGGCCTCTAGGCATCTCCTTTACTTTCTTTCTCATGTTGGGGCTGGTGGTGGTGGTGCAGATCCTGTTGAACCGGACGCGCTGGGGGGCAGCGCTGTTCGCGACTGGCGGCAACAAGCTGGCGGCTCAGGTCTGCGGCATCAATACCGACCGGGTCAAGACCATCTGCTTCATGGTGACCAGTCTCTTGGCAGGCGTGGCCGGGATGCTGACCATGAGCCAGCTTCCCCTGACCCCGGGCGATCCCATCATCGGCCGGAACCTGGAACTGAATATCCTGGCCGGGATTGTCGTCGGCGGCGTCAGCCTGTACGGGGGACGGGGCTCTGCCGTCGGTACCTTCTTCGGTGTCGTTTTCATTCAACTGGTTCGCAGCGGATTGGTGATCGCCCGTTTTGATTCTTACCTCCAAACGCCGGTCCTTGGCTTCCTGCTGGTAATCGCCGCAGTGGTGGATGTGCTCCGGCATCGCCGGAGGGAGGGCTGAGCGGCGCTGCGCCGCTGGTCCGGAACCGCGCAGAGCCTTGTTGGCCGACCCAGACGGAGATCAGTCGCCCGAAACAAGGCGAAGCAAAGTCGGTGCAGCCGCCTGCTTCCGGGGTGGGCTTCTGGTTGTTGTGCTGTGCCAGGCCAAACTACCAGAAGGGCACGTTGAATTAGGGAGGAAAGGAGGGATGTATGCTCTAGAGACGCGACAAAGGTTCCACAAACTGTCTGGTAAGTGAATGTCACACGTTCGGATCCATTCCACAAGGAGGATGAAATGTCTCGCAAATTGCTCTACCAGATCGTGTCGGTGATCGCGCTGCTGTGCCTGCTGGCAGCGTGCGTCGCTCAGCCGACCCCCGCGCCGGAGGCCGCCCCCGCAGCGGAAGGCGGCAAGGTGACGGGCAAGTTCTACTTTGTGCAGGGCTCGGCCTGGCACCCGGTGCATCAGTTGACGCAGCTGGCCTTCCTGGATGGCTGCAAGGACCTGGAGCTGGACTGTGAGCTGGCGACCACGGATGAGAACAGCCTCGAGGCCGTCGTGGCGCTGGCCGATCAGACCATCTCGCGTCCCGACGCCAAGGGTGTGGCCATGTGGGCCGGCGGCCTGCCGGTCTTCAAGCCGATCATCGAGAAGGCCAAGGCCAACGGCGTCGCCGTCGCTCTGCCGCACTTCCCGGTGGAGGAGGGCTTCTACGCCGACAATGCGGTGCAGATCGCAGCCGACACGTCCAAGTATCCGGATCCCGTGGCCCAGGCCATGTGCGAGGAGCTCAAGCGCCAGGGCATCACTGAGGGCTCCGTCGCCATCACCGAGAACAACCACAACGCCACGGAGGACATGGTGGCCAAGGTCTTTGCCGAGGGCATGCAGAAGTACTGCCCCACCCTGAAGGTTCTGCCGGTGGAGTTGGAGGGTCCTGAGCCCACGCAGGCCATCGCCGTGGCTGTCTCCATCATCCAGGCCAACCCGGATATCGTCATCGGCTTTTCGACCACGGGCGGCGGGCCGACCACCTGGGCTGGCGCCCAGAAGGAGACCGGCAAGAAGGTCCTGGCCGTGGGCATGGACTACACCCGCGTCAACCTGGACCTGGTCAAGAACGGCGAGGTGTGGGGCATCGTGGCCCAGCCGCTCTACGACGAGTGCAAGGGTTCGGCCGAGTTGTTGTACAAGATGGCCAACGGCGAGGAGGTGCCCTACTGGACGATGCTCGAAGCGCCGCTGGTCACCAAGGACAACATGGACGCGTTCTACGCCATCCTGGATCGGCTGGAACCCCAGATGCGACCGGCCATCAACCCGGACGAGGCGGCGAAGGTGACGGGCAAGTTCTACTTTGTGCAGGGCTCGGCCTGGCACCCGGTGCATCAGTTGACGCAGCTGGCCTTCCTGGATGGCTGCAAGGACCTGGAGCTGGACTGTGAGCTGGCGACCACGGATGAGAACAGCCTCGAGGCCGTCGTGGCGCTGGCCGATCAGACCATCTCGCGTCCCGACGCCAAGGGTGTGGCCATGTGGGCCGGCGGCCTGCCGGTCTTCAAGCCGATCATCGAGAAGGCCAAGGCCAACGGCGTCGCCGTCGCTCTGCCGCACTTCCCGGTGGAGGAGGGCTTCTACGCCGACAATGCGGTGCAGATCGCAGCCGACACGTCCAAGTATCCGGATCCCGTGGCCCAGGCCATGTGCGAGGAGCTCAAGCGCCAGGGCATCACTGAGGGCTCCGTCGCCATCACCGAGAACAACCACAACGCCACGGAGGACATGGTGGCCAAGGTCTTTGCCGAGGGCATGCAGAAGTACTGCCCCACCCTGAAGGTTCTGCCGGTGGAGTTGGAGGGTCCTGAGCCCACGCAGGCCATCGCCGTGGCTGTCTCCATCATCCAGGCCAACCCGGATATCGTCATCGGCTTTTCGACCACGGGCGGCGGGCCGACCACCTGGGCTGGCGCCCAGAAGGAGACCGGCAAGAAGGTCCTGGCCGTGGGCATGGACTACACCCGCGTCAACCTGGACCTGGTCAAGAACGGCGAGGTGTGGGGCATCGTGGCCCAGCCGCTCTACGACGAGTGCAAGGGTTCGGCCGAGTTGTTGTACAAGATGGCCAACGGCGAGGAGGTGCCCTACTGGACGATGCTCGAAGCGCCGCTGGTCACCAAGGACAACATGGACGCGTTCTACGCCATCCTGGATCGGCTGGAACCCCAGATGCGACCGGCCATCAACCCGGACGAGCAGAAGTAGTCACGCTGTACTCGTGTGAGGTGGACATCCGCCGATTCGCACGATGAAATGAGTTGAGTTAACCCCCCGGCTTGCCGCAAAGGAAGCCGGGGGGTCAACCCCAGCAAGCGCAGCAAGATCTCTTCCTGAGCTAAGGAGCCAAGTTCCATGACCGACGTTGTGAACCAAGAACGAGCCCCGGCCGCTTCTTCTGCTCGGCAACCCGCCCTCGAAGCCAAAGGTATCTCCAAGGCATTCGGCCACGTCCAGGCCTTGGACAACGTCGACTTCGAGCTCTATCCCGCCGAGGTGGTGGCCTTGATTGGCGACAACGGCGCCGGCAAATCCACGCTGGCCAAGATCCTCTCCGGTATCTACCGCAAGGACTCGGGCCAGATTTACGTTGACGGCCAACCCGTCGAGATACGCGGCCCCAGGGATGCCGAGCGCATCGCTGGTATCTCCACCGTCTATCAGGACCTGGCGTTGGTGGAAGTCCGGGACGTGGCTTCCAACATTTACCTCAACATGGAACCCACCCGGTTGGGCATCTTCATCAACTTCAAGAAACTCTATGCCGACGCGACGAAAGTCATCGACGCCCTGCGCATTGACATGCCCTCGGTGCGGGTCAACGTCGGGGAGCTGTCCGGCGGCCAGCGCCAGGGCGTCGCCATCTCCCGTGCTCTCGCACGTGGCCGGCGCATCTTCATCATGGATGAGCCGACCGCCGCACTGGGCGTCGAGCAGCAGCACAAGGTCAATGAACTGATCCTCAACCTGAAGGCAGAGGGGAAGACGGTAGTGGTGATCAGCCACAACCTGGAGCACGTCTTCACCGTGGCCGATCGGCTGATCGTGCTGCGCCGTGGCAAGCGCGTGGGCACGCGCATCAAGTCCCAGACGACCAAGGAAGAGGTCGTCGGGCTGATCACGGCCGCGATCAAAGGTGATGTGACCGATTGACCCGTCGCAGAAAAGAGCGAGGAGTGATTGTGACCACGCGGGTTGCGGCCAATCGGCGGGCGCGCGCGCTGTGCACCAGGAGGGCGCTGGCGAAAGGACGGCCTGGGGGAGCACGCATGTTTGCAATCCTGGGCCTTCTGATTCTGGGGTTGACGATCGTGCTCGGCCTGGCAGCCTGCGCACCCGGTCAACCGTCGCCTAAGAAAGCCATCATTGGTCAATGGGTGAATTCCCGAGGGGGCACCATTCATTTCTACGCGGACAAAAGCGGGTTTATTCCTGGCGACGAAGGGCAAACCCCGGCAATCCCGTCGGTCGGCTTCACCTACTACTTCGAGGATGAAACACACCTCGCCATCGAATTGGACGGGCAGGACCCTCTCATTGTCGAGATCAAGCTCGAAGGCGACAAAATGACCTGGTGCGCACCGAGTGGCGGCACAGAATTCGTGTATACGAGGGCCAAGTAAGATCAGCCTCGGCGCATCTGGTACGCTAGGCTTTGGCCGTAATGCTCCAGCGACAGCGCCAACTGTGCGGTCTTGGAATCCGTACCCTGCATCCGCTTTCGAAGCACCACCCACCTGGCTTCACCATCATGACTCGCAACAACCCTGCCGGGTCATCGCGCCAGGAGGAGACTGAGAAGATGTCTGTTGCCCGGTTTCCGATCCACATCGAGTGGGACGAGACGAAGTGCAGCAACTGCCTGTCGTGCGTGGTGGTCTGCGCCGAGCGCCACACAGGGACGAGCGCGCCCTCGCGCGCTCGCATCCGCATCCTGGTGGACCTGTTGCTGGACAACGACGTGACCGCGCAGTATTGCCGACAGTGTCCAGACGCTGCGTGCGCCGAGGCCTGTCCCGAGGAGGCCATCGCTCTTGACGAAGGGATTCGGGCTTGGCTGGTGGACGAGGAGCAGTGCATCGCCTGTGCCGCGTGTGTTGAGGCGTGCCCCTACGAGGCGATCCAACTGGATTTGGTCACGAACACGGCGACGAAATGCGACTTGTGCGGCGGCCTGGTGCGCTGTGTCGAGATTTGCCCTACCCAGGCTCTGGTCCTGGTGGAAGGGTGAGCGAGGAGGGCATTCATGCCGAGCAAGACAGGCGGCTGGGCGGGCAAGCTTCTGCGCGTTGACCTGAGCACCGGGCAGGCCTGGACCGAGCCGTCGGCCGAATATGGCCGGAAGTACATCGGCGGGCGGGGCATCGCCGCGCGCATCGCCTGGGACGAGATCCCGGCAGGTACCGGCGCCTTCGATCCCGATAACCGCCTCGTTTTCACCGTTGGGCCGCTGACCGGTACTTCGGCGCCGAATTCGGGGCGGGCCACGGTGTGCAGCCTGAGCCCGCAAGCCCACCCGCACGAGTGGTTCTCCTATTCCAGCTTCGGCGGCTATTGGGGGCCGACCCTCAAATATGCGGGGTACGATGCCATCGTGGTCCAGGGACAGTCGGCGCAGCCGGTTTACCTGTGGGTGAACGACAACAAAGTCGAGCTGCGCGACGCTAGTGAGCTGTGGGGCCAGGGCGTTTACGCCACGCAGGAGACGCTACTACGGCGGCACGGCAAGGACGTACGGGTGGTCGCCATCGGCCAGGCGGGCGAGAACCGCTCGCGCATCGCCATCATCGCGTCGGGCAGCAGCTCGGCCGCGGGCCAGGGCGGTTTCGGCGCGGTGATGGGCGCCAAGCGACTGAAGGCCATCGCCGTGCGCGGCACAGGCGGCGTCCCCCTCGCCGATCCCGAAGCATTTTCGGACTGCACCTTGGCGATCGCCAGAGAGATGCACGCACCCAGCGGCTGCCCGAAGTGGAGCGAGCTCAGCCCCGAGCTGGTGGAGGAATACGACGAGCGTTTCGCCGCCTGCACCCAGGGGTGCGCCAATCCGATCTGCCGGCTGAGCCGCTACTACAAGGATGTGCCCGGCGTGGTCTACCCGAACCGAAAGTACAGCGGCACCATCTGTTGCGAGAGCTCGTTGTTCATCGGCGCGCCCGGCACGATTTACAACTGGAACATCGGCTTCCGGGGCGGCTTTGAGCTGGCCCGCATCAGCCAGGACTACGGCATCAATCATTGGGAGCTCGGCCTGGGCATGGCGCCGTGGCTGCGGAAATGCCACGAGGCGGGACAGCTCAAGACCCTCGACGGCGAGCCGTTCGACCTGGACCAACCCGCGTGCTGGGACACGCTGTTCCGCAAGATCGTCTTCCGGGAGGGCATCGGGGACGCGCTGGCCGAGGGCACGGTGCGCGCAGCCGAGATTTTGGGCATAGGCAAGGAGTTCATGGCCGACTTCTACACCGCCTGGGGCTTCGCCGGCCATTGGGACGGCCACGGCGACAAGATCAATATCATCGTCTTCCCTTTCTGGCTGGTGCCGGCGCTGCAATGGGCCATGAGCACACGCGATCCCATGTCCAGCGGACACGGTTATGCCCAGAATGTCATGAACTGGTCACCCATGTGGACCCCCGACGAGGGCTTGGATTGGGAAACGCTGGCCGACGTCGGCGCCAAGGTCTACGGCACTCGACAGGCCGTGCATCTGGCCTCCGGGTACGAGGCAAAGGCGTTCCCGGCGGTCTGGCACGGCCACCGCAGCGTGATGAAGGACAGCCTGACGCTGGACGACCAGGCCTATCCGCGCATCTTCAGCAACAAGACGCCTGACCACTTCGCCCGCGCCGCAAACGGTATGCCCGGCCCGTCGTTCGAGTACCACATGTTCCGACTGGCCACGGGGATGGAACTCAGCGAGGAGGAATTCGAGCGCATGGCGGAGCGGGTATTCAACCTCGAGCGCGCCGTGCAGGTGCGCAACTGGGGCCGCTCCAGGGCCGTGGATGAGATGGTCATCCCTTGTTTTTTGCGCATCGAAAACTGGGTCAATCCTTACATCGGTGAGGGTATGGGGCTGGACGGTGAGAAGTTCGCCAGGCTGCTCGGTGAGTATTACACTCTGCGCGGCTGGGATCCGCAGACCGGGCGCCCCACGTGGGCCCGGTTAGAGGAGCTCGCACTGTCCGATGTCGCCCAAGACCTTGTCGAACGGGGGCTGATTGGGTGAATCTGCATGCAGAGTCCTTACTCTCTTGAAGGGAAGTTAGTGCTCGTCACGGGCGCTGGTACCGGCATTGGGCAGGGTGTGGCCTTGGGAGTGGCGCGCCAGGGCGCAGATGTGGCGTTGCACTACGCCACCAGCGCTCAAGGAGCGTTCGATGCCGTGGCGCAGATCAAGGCGATGGGGCGGCGAGCCGTTGCCATTCAGGGGGACCTGGGCGTGGTGGCCGATTGCCGTCGCGTGGTGGATGAAGCGGTGGCGTTCCTGGGCGGCCTGGACGGGCTGGTGAACAACGCCGGCATCACGGCGACCGTTGACTTCCTCGAGGTGACTGAGGAGCTATTTGATCGGATCTACAACCTCAACGTCCGCGGGCAGTACTTCTGCGCCCAGCAGGCCGTGCGCCACATGATCGAGCGCGGGCGCGAGTGGCAACACCGCCGTCCCGACCGGCCGTGGCCTGGCAGCAGCATTGTCAACATTTCCTCGGCTCATGCTTTCGTCAGCGTGCCAGGGCATTCCCTGTATGCGGGCACGAAGGGCGCCATCAATGCCTTCAGCCGTGAGTTGGCTATAGAATTGATTCCAGCGCGCATTCGCGTCAACGTGCTGGCGCCGGGCTCCATTGAGGTGCCCAGCTACTACCGCGCTGACCCGACGTATACCCGAGAGAAGGGCAACGCCATAGTGCCATGGGGGCGGGTGGGACTGCCAGCCGATGTCGCCTACGCGGCCGTGTACTTGCTTTCGGACGCCTCCGAGTTCATGACCGGACAGGTGATCCATCTCGATGGGGGGCTGACGGCCAAGATGGCCCTGCCCTACCAGCCGCCGAAGGGCGAGAGGTAGCGCACTGTCTACGGGGACTCGATCTTGAAAGGGACTGAGGTGAACGGTAGGGAACGGTTACTCATCACGCTGAATGGAAACCCGGCAGACCGGGTTCCTGTCGCTCCATTCCTCTACTGCAACAACGTCTACGAGATGTTCGGCTATGAGCCCCCAATAGACACCTTTTGGGACCCACCCGACTTTGACGTCATCATCAAGTTCGTCGAGTATTGCGATGTTTTCGGCTTTGACGTGCTACACACCCTGGGCAGCGTCTGGGACTTCGGCATGAACACCTTCCTTGACCGCAGCGTGGTCAGGTCTGCCGAGAATTGGGATGTGACGATCGCGGACCAAAAGAAGGAAGACGAATGGCACCGAACGATCACCATCCGGACGCCTGGGGGAGAGTTGAGACATACGGAGAACTACAAAAGGAGTTCGACCTATCTTATCGTCTCCGCACCCGAAGAACACCTGATCAAGACGAAGCGGGATTTTGCACTCCTCAGGAGGTACGCCCCGCCCGGTGACGACATGGACTGCAGCCTGATCCGCCGGGCCAGGCAAGCTGTAGGTGACAAGGGCCTCGTTGACTCGAACACTGGCGGGGTGTTCGCCACAGCAAGCGTTTTTCGCAAATTGGATGAGCTTTACATGGATCCGATCCTGGACGAAGGCTTCTACCGGGAGATGATGGCTTACTTCCTGGAGCGCACTATCAGGCGGGATCACAAGATGGTGGAGGCCGGCGCCGATGCTATCGAGGTTGCCGGGCACTTGGTGGGCAGCATGGCTGGGCCACTTTTTGCCAGCCAGTACGTGATGGAATACGAGCAACGGCTGGTCAAGGCGATCCGGGCGATGGGGGTGCCGGTGATCTTCCATAACTGCGGCGATGCGGCCAAAGTGATGCACCTTTATAACGACCTGGACATCAACTGCTGGGGCTATCTGACGCCACCACCCTACGGGGATGTGGATCTCGACGAGGCGCTGCGCGTGATGCGGCCCGACATGGCGCTGCGAGGCAACATTGACCAGGTGGAGTTCATGGTTAAGGCCACGCCGGAACAGGTCAAGGAGCGGGTGCGGGAGGTCCTGCTCAAGGTCAAGCCCCGGGGTAACTGGATCCTTTCGACCACCGACTTCTTCTTCGACGGAACGCCTTACGAGAACATCCACGCCTTTGCCGAGGCGGGGCTGGCGTACGGCCAGTACTAGGGCTGGTCAGACAGGCAGGGAACAGGGAGCATCTCGTGTCAGTACCTCCAATGGCTGAGATGGCGTTTACGGTGAACTGGCCGGGCAGGCTCACCTTCGGCGCAGGGAGGCTGGTAGCGTTGCGCGAGGAGGCGCCGGCCCTGGGCAGGCACGCCTTCCTCGCCACGACGCGTGATCTGTCGGCCTTGGGTATCGCGGACCGGGTGGCGCAGTTGCTGGCGGATGCCGGGCTGGCGGTGACCCGCTACGAGGATGTGCTGCCGGACCCGACCTGCCTGGCGGTGCACGAAGCGGCCACGCTAGCAGGCGCGGGGGGCTGCGATCTGGTCATCGGCCTGGGGGGAGGGAGCGCGATTGACCTGGCCAAGGGGGTGGCCGTCGCAGCCACCCATCCGGGGCCGGTCTGGGACTACGTGACCTACACGGGGGCGAATGCCAGGCCGGTGACAGCAGCGACGTTGCCGGTGATCGCCATTCCTACCACGGCGGGCACCGGTTCGGAGGTGACCAATGGCGCCGTGCTGGATAACCCAGACCGTCACATGAAGGCGGCGCTGCTGAGCCCATACGTCTATCCGCGACTGGCCCTCGTGGACCCCGAGTTGACCTACACGATGCCAGCGCGGACCACGGCGATGACCGGGTTCGATGCCCTGACGCATGGCATCGAGGCCTATCTCAATGCCACGCGGCGTAATCCTGTTGCGGATCTCTTCGCCCTGGAGACAGTACGCCAGGTGGCCTGCTATCTGCCCTGTGTGCTCGCCGATGGCCAGGACCAGGAAGCGCGGGCACATATGTCGTGGGCAGCCGCGCTGGGAGGGATGAGCATTGCCCTCTCCAATGCCTCGGTGGCCCACGCCATGGCCCTGCCGCTGGGTGCGCGTCTGGGCACGCCGCACGGCCTGGCGCTATCCCGCCTGCAGCCGGTGGTGGTGGCGCACTCGTGGCAGGCCCAACCGGAGCGTTGTGCTGCCCTGGCCGATGCGGCGGGAGCCTCGCAGCCAGGCATGGCGGATGACGAGAAGGCTCAGGTCCTTGGGTCCTGGCTCAAGGCGTTTGTCCATCGGATCGGATTGGCTGCGCTCTGGACGGACCAGGAGGTAGGGGCGATCCCACTGCGGTCACCCGTGGATGCCCCGCTGCTCGACCTGTTGACGGACGATGTGTTCGCCTATATGGGCCGGCCGATACAGCAATATCTGCCGGTATTCGGCCGCGAGGAAATGCGCCAGATGTTTACAGAAGCCCTGCTGGGGTAGGAAGGTACGCTATGGACATCACCCGGGAAGAACTGAAGAAGATGCTGGATGTAGCCCTGCTGCGACCCACAGCCACGGCCGCAGAAATCGAAGCGTTGGCCCACGTGGTGCGGGATGAGGGCTTTGGGCAGATTTGCGTTAACACGCTGCATGTGGCGCGCGCGGCTGCGATTCTCAGAGGTTCGCCGGCGAAGGTGGTCGCCTGCGTCGGTTTCCCATTGGGCGCCGTCAGAACCGAGGTGAAGGTGTACGAGGCCAAGCAGGCGGTGGCCGATGGCGCTGGCGAGAT
>JACNHM010000033.1 GCA_014383605.1 Chloroflexota bacterium | reverse complement strand
CCTCTCGAACTTCTCGATGCAGCGCGCTCAGGACACTCTCCCCCCAGCTCACCCCGCCGCTGGGCAGGCGATAGATGCCTGGGGGATAAATGTCTTTGGTATGCAGGATCAGCCCGCCGGGCCGCTTGACCGCGAATATCACTTCGCCGCGCCTTTGGGTCAACGCCTTTCGCCAATACTCGCAACGCTCCCCACCTCTCTCCAGGGAATAGCTGCGTCGCTCGGTGGGGCCGTATCGTCTGGCTAGCTCCTCGATCTCTTCTGGATTGATCAGGTTTTCGATGTCCAATTTTAACGTTGACTCAGCACCATCACAAAATGGGCCACCGCCTGGCCGGCTTCTGCCAGTAGTTTCGAGTCCAGGTGATCCATCGTGTCGGCGGGTGTGCCGGAGAGATCGTCTCCCGGCCGAGTTACTGCCAGGGCCTGGTAGGAGTCGTGTACCCGTGGCTCATTGTAACTTAGACGGCTATAGTTGGTGATGACGAAGAATAGCCACTCGTCTAGCTCCTCTGTGCGCATCCCAAAACGCCGGGCGCTCTGGTCAAAGGCGCGGGCCAGGCCAGGCGCCGTTTCAGACCGGGCCAAGCGTGGTTCGCCTGCTCCTACCCCATGGAGGTTCACCACTGTCCAGATATCCGACCGGGTGGTCGGTAAGGCGGGGTGCATGACGAACTCACTTCCCCCCATCTCATCAAGAGCTGCAAAGACCACCGTCCGCTTAGGCACAAACTCCAGGTCGTGCAGCAGCCGGGCCGTCTCCAGCATCACGGCGACCCCGCTGGCGTTCTCGTCTGCGCCGGGGCAGATCACTCCATCCTGTGGAGTTCGCCCGGTGTAGGTAGCGGCCACCAGGATGCGCTCTCCACGGCTTTCAATGTCCAGACCGGGGATGTAGCCGACGACGTTGGTCGCCGGCACCTCCTCGTAGACCAGGCCATACGTCAGCCGCACCTGCAGACCGGTGGGCAGCATAACCTGCTCCCCTGCTTCCATTTTCGCCTGGAGTTCGACCAGATCCAGCCCCGCCTCCGCCAGCAGTTGGCGGGCGGAGGATTCTCCGATGAGGAGGTTAGGAAAGGAGGGCAATCTGGTTAAGCTGGCGTAGCTGGTTTGGTCGAAGGGAGGAGGTTGGTTGCCGTGCGCCAACTCGTCGTCGGGCACCAGGCGGAGGACCGCTAAGTATGGTGAGGGGATGTTCCACGGCATGCCCAGCTTCTCCTCCGGATCGAGCAGCAGCAGAACTTCCCCCCCGAATACCACATTACTGCCAATGTTCCCCTGCACCCTCAGTTCTCCCTCCGTGCTCCCCTCCGCGTGGAAGGCTTGCCAGGGGTCGAATGAGACGCCGTCGGTGAGCCACAGTTGCGGTTCTCCGCCCACGTCCAGCACTTCCAGGGTCGGCGCGGCGGTGATCCGCCCACGGATAGCGGTGTAGGTCTGGAAATAGCTATTATCGGTCGTGATGGGGGTTAATCCTGCCATGGTGGTCAATCCCGCCTGCTCGAACTGGGAGACGATATAATCAGCAGCCTGGGATGCACCAGTCCCGCCGGTGGGCCGTCCCTCCAACTCAGGCTGGGTGAGGTAGGCGATGTCATCCCAGGCCCGGTCCACGTCAAACTGGCCGACCAGTTGGGCGAACTGGGCTTCGATGCCGGCGTTTTGCAGGAGAGCGCGAGCGCCCAGGAGGAGCAGCGCGACTACCATGAGGAAGCGGATCACCGACCAGCCACTGGGGTGGAACCGTCCCCGCTCGATGAATCGCTGCAGGCCATACCCGAAAAGATTGAAGCCCAGGATGGCGACGAAGAAGGCCAGTGCGGGGGACAGGGGAAACCAGGGGTACGAGCGGAACCAACGCCAGGATGAGCCCAGCATCGCCCCCCAGTCAGGCACATCAAAGTAGTGGAGCGTCCCGAAATTCGCTAAGTCAGAGACAGTGCGCCCGCCGCCAATAAAGAGTTGCACGAAGCCCAGTTCCCCCAGCAGGAGCAACACAGCGCCCATTTCCAGCGCCGACAGTGCCAGAAGGGTCGGCAGGAGATTGGGCAAGACGTGGCGGCTGAGGATGCTGGGTGAGCTGAGTCCCACCGCCCGCGCGGCCATGATGTAGAGTCTGTTGCGGATGGTCAGGACGTGGCCTCGCACGATCTGGGCCACCTCCCCCCAACCGACCAGTGAGAGGGCCACGATGAAGGCAGTTTGCCCCTGGCGGACGCCGATGGCGAAGACCACCAGCATGGCCAGGATCAGGCCGGGGATGGCCGCCAGGAGCTCGGTGACGGCGGCGACGGCTCGGTCAAAGAGGCTCCCCGGCCACCAACCGGCGAAGGTGCCCAGCACTAGCCCCAGCAGCAGCCGCACGACGGTGGCCACGAATGCCATGACCAGGGTCACTCTGGCTCCGTAGAGGAGAAGGGAAAGCTGGTCTCGCCCCTGGTCGTCTGTCCCCAGAGGGTATAGGTCGCTGGGAGGGAAAGGCGCTTTGTGCAGTTCCCCGTCAATCCACTGCAGGCGCTTCACCAGGTAGGGGTTGTGGGGAGCCACCTCCGGCCCCAGAACGGCCGTCAGGACGAGGAGGACTACCAGCACAGAGCCTACGATGAAATATGGGTCCTGTACTGCCCTGCTCAGCCGCTGCCTAAAAGTTATGGGTTTCATACTGCGCCGCCCTCCGAGGCGCGCAGCCGGGGATCCACCAGCGGGTAGAGAGCCTCCAGTAGCAGGTTGACCAGGACGAAGAGAAGGATGAGGGGCAGGGTCATGCCGATCACCG
>JACNHM010000403.1 GCA_014383605.1 Chloroflexota bacterium | reverse complement strand
GCGAATCAGCAAGCCCAACAACTCCCCGCGCCGATCACGGAATACGGAACACGCAATACGCTCTCCCTCGCCGCGGACGACCCCGCCACCACCGACACCGACGGCGACAACCTGACCGACGCGCAGGAGGCCGCGCTGGGGACCGACCCGACGATAGCCGACACCGACGGCGACGGACTGAACGACGGCGTGGAGGTGCTGCTACTGGGCACGAACCCCAAGAGCGCCGACACGGACGACGACGCGATTCAGGACAACGTGGAGGTGGCAGGGTTCGACTACGCCGGTAAGCACTGGTATCTCGACCCTAATAACCCCGACACCAATGGCGATGGCTTGCCGGAGCGGGTCGAGTGTCTGGACCTGGCCGACGTGACCAGCGTGCCGGCCAGCCTGAGCCAGTGCGACGCGGACAACGATCAGATCCCCGACCCGTTCGACGACGACGACGACAACGACGGCGTGCACGACCGCGTGGATCTGGCGCCCAACGCCATCGTGGACCGCAGCGGCAAGCGCGGCAACGCGGGCAGCGTCTCGCCGTTCGACGCCGCCAACCCCTTCTCCTTCCAGGTGAGCAACCTGGCGGGCGGCTACCCGGTCTTGGTGGACTTCCAGTTGCGGCCCATCACCGCCACGCACCTGGCTTACGCTATGAGCGTCCTCGACTGGCCGAGCGGCGACGACGCCGGCCAGATCCGGCGCGGCAAGAACACCACCTTCGCCACCAGCGACAACCCAGCCGTCCAGAGCACGGCCGACGCTCGCTACGCCAACGGCGACATGCGCCTGATCCCGATGCTGGAGATCGAGATAAACGGCAGCGCGGCCGACTACAAGATCCCGCTGGCGCTGACCACGCCGGCCATCACCGTGACCGTGCGCGAGGCGAGCGACACAATCTCCGGCACGGTGGCGCTCAAGCCGAAGGCCGGCGACAACGCGAAGACCGACCTGGCGTTCACCTTCGCCAACACGGGCCAGACGCACACGGTCAAGGTCTACGGGAGCGCCTGTCCGGCCACGGGCGCGGCATTGTACACCTTCACCGGTGTGACCAGCGGCCAGCACAAAGAGGCGAGCCTCCGCGTCACCGACCTGGCCGACGGCAAGCACGCCCTGACCGTCTCGGACGGGACGAAGACGACCTGTACGACGATCGGCAACGTCGTCAACGGCAAGTACACCGACAAGATGGTGGACGCGGCGGCGCTGCAGCCCTACGGCGTCTCGGTGCGCGAGGCGGACGGCGAGGGCAAGCTGCTGGCCTACGTGCCGCTCAGCGTCATCCCCGACGAGACGGGCGGCGGCAAGGCCGCGTTCGGGGCGCGCATGATCTACTGGCCCGCGGCCGGCGCCGACTGGCAGCAGGCGCAGAAGGTGCGCCTGGCCTGGCTGGTGCAGGTGCTCACCGACGCCTGCGACCAGACCGATTTCACGCCGTCGGAGGAGGCCGAGGAGGACAACGCCACGTACCAGGAGGAGCTGGCCGCCTGGTGCACGAGCCACCGCACGACCGACGAGGCGCAGATCGTCCACACCTACGACGAGCAGTGGTATCTGACCGGCCTGTCGGTGCGCGAGGACCGCGGCGCGGACGTGGCCGTGACCTGGGAGGCTCCCGCGGCCGACAACGACCGCCAGGCCGACGACCGGCTGTGGCAACTGGGCCGCGGGCTGATGGCGGCCTTCGTGCCCGGCCGCGATTGCGACGACGACGATCCGACCAACAACCCCGACTACGACCCCGACGCCGACCCGCCGCTCTGCCGCGCCGACGGCAAGCGCGACATCGTGACCGCGCCGCGCAACGACGGCAACCTGACCATCGAGGGCCGCTTCGACGACGGCGGCAGCGTGCCCGACGGCGACGCACGCCGCTGGGGCATCCCCAAGGCCGCCCTGAACGTGGAGACCTTCTCCTACGATCACGAGGACTACATTGCCCAGGTGATGATGCAGGAAACCCCACGCATCCTGCGCGAGAACTTTGACCCCTACAAGACCGACACAGCCCCCACGTTGCTCTTCGCCATCGAAAACACCTTTCGCAGTGCCACGCTGGAATCGGGGGCAGTCAGCAACGGTATTCTGACCCTGAATTTCGGGAGCCTCCAGCCTGATACCATCGCCTCCCTCAAGTGGGCGCCGTACCGCTACAACAGCAGTGCCGGCCCCGATGGTCAGATCATCGGCTGGGAGGCCTATCCCATGACCGAGTACTGGGACCATCTGGAGGTGGATTACAAGGATGGCTTGCGGAGCTACTACCAGGGGCAAGGAGAGCCGAAGAGCGACGACTACATCGTCGGCGCCATGGTGATTGCGCGGAGCATCTACCTCTCTCTGTACATGGGGACCACCGTCCTGGTTAACTCCCAGGGACAACTTACGTGGGACGCAGGCCAATCCGGCGGCGATTCCGATTGGGATTGGGCCGGGGATGCTACGACCTTCCTGTCCTACTCCTACTGGACCCTGGGCGATCTCGTCAATGACTTCGCCGGGCCTGCCCTCCGCATGATGGAAGTGCTGAGCATCTATGACATCACGCGACCGCCGGCCACGAAAGATGTGTTCGTCGAAATCGTGGGAGCAGGCTTCCGTGGGATCAAAAGCGCGTGGCTCGACGCTTTCAAACCCGGCAGCGCGTGGAGCAGCGTGGGCAAAGTGGGCAAGGTGGGCGCGGGCGTAGGCGTGGGCCTCATGGTCGGCGTCGCCGCCGCAGCCGTCGCGTTCACCATCTGGGGAGCTGCGAAAGGCGAAAGCGGGTGGGCTATCGTCTCCTACGTCATGCAGGCCCTGAACATCATCGTCGTGCTCAAGGGTATGCTCAGCGCGGTTGCCGCGACCATCGAAAACCTTGGAAGCCTCAAGTCGGCGGTTTTCAACGCCGCCGAGTTCGCCAAGGGCGCCACCAGCAAGCTCGCCGTCATCGGCCTGATACTCGACGCGGTGATCACCTGGGCCATGGCCATCCTGGAAATGGCCCTCACCGACATGTCGCGGCAGCAACTGGGCGCGACCCTCGCCGCCACCATCGCGACCACGATCGTGCTGATCATCATGTTCATTATTGACGCCATCCCGGTCGTCGGAGCCATCATCTCGAACGTGATTCGCCTGATTGATGCACTGGTCCGGGCGATTTGTGACATCTTTCTGTCGGAGGAACAGGAGGAGAGCGAGGCAGCCACCTGGCTGTGCGGTGGCATCCAGGGGGTCGTCACCAAGTTCCTGGAGGTGCTGATCTACAGCGGCACGGTGATGGTGGACCTGAAGGAGCGGGAGCTGGAAGAAGGGGAATCCCCGCGGCTGGAGTTCATCAGCCTGGACATGGACGACCTGCTCTACCCCGACCGCGGCCTCGTCGTGGGCAACAAACTGCTGTTCGGCGTCTCCTTCACCAACACGATTGACCTGGTGAGCCTGCCCGCCAACATCGGCGCCGCCTACCCCTACCAGTACAGGGACGGCGTCCTGCGCAGCTCCACCTTTGAGTACCAGCTACAGACCGCGGAAACGGCCTTCCACGAAGACCTGAACCGCGACGCGATGTCGGACGAGTGGCAGTACGCGGACGGGGACGGGCCAGAGTGGGGCGACGTGGGCCACACCTGGTATCAGCACGAGCCGGTCTACATCACTCGCACACTGCGCTACGACGACGGTATCCCCTTGACCGAGGTGGGCATCAACCGGTCTGGCGGGCTCTACCTATCGGAGGCGTACGCCATCCCGTCGCAGAACTGCGTCCTCGGCGTCTGCACCATCTGGACCGAGCGCGACAGCCGCCACTATGACATGAGCAGCAGCCTCACGTTCGACGTCTTCCCCGCCACGCTGAGCGAATTCTACGACCTGACGTGCGACGACGACGGGTGCGCGCTGGCGTGGGACGATCTCTTCCCCAGGCTGCGCGACGCGGACAGCGACGGCCTGGCCTTCGGCGCCGACCCCGACGACCGCTTCTGGGACGCCGATTTCGACGGCCTGGGCGACCTGTACGAGCGCCAGACCGGCAGCAACCCCAATAGCGCCGACAGCGACGGCGACGGCCTGGGGGACTACGACGAGGCGCGGCTGGGGACCAGCCCTGCGCGGCCCGACACGGACGGCGACGGCCTGCTCGACGGCGAGGAGGTGCTGCACCAGGACCGCTTCGACCAGGATTACGACGGCAACTATACCGAGTGGGTCGGCGGCTGGGAGTTCGTCTACGGTATGAACACCGACGGCACGGCGCTCCGCACCTGGGTCACGTCGGACCCGCTGGACGTGGACGCCGACCAGGATACCTACACCGACATGCTGGAGAAGGTCTACGGCTTCAACCCCAACGTGCCCTCGCAGGGCGAGATCCTGACGCTGAATTCGACGGTGAAGGAGATCGTCGCCAGCGGGGTCTACACCACGACCGACGGCTTCGTCAAGCCCGGCGACACCTTCCGCTTCGAGGCCACGGTCAGGAACGAGCTGTACAACCGCTACGCCCAGGGGCTGCTCGACACCCGCTTCCCTTCGGCCGCCACCGACAGCACGCTCCCGCCACAGTCGTTCATCTTGCAGCCGCAGGAGCAGCAGACGCTGGCCGGCGACGTGCAGGTGAAGACCGCAGCGGCCACGGGGGTCTACAGCTTCACCCAGGTGGTGGGCGCGGCAATCACCGACTGGGCGGAGCTGGCGCATAACGCGATCCTCTGGCTGCCGTTCGAGGACGCCAGCGCGACGACCTTCGCCGACCGCTCCGGCAGCATTCCGCCCCACGACGGGACGTGCACGGGGACGTGCGCCACCTCCGCCCAGGGCAAATACGGCGCGGCGCTCAGCCTGAGTGGAAGCGGCCACGTCAGCTCGGCCCTCGACCTCTCCGAGACCGCCTACGGCGTCTCGTTCTGGTTCAAGACCGCCGCGAACAACGCCGCGTACAGCGCCGGCCTCTTCTCAGTGGACGACGCCAGCGGCACGCAGCTTTACCTGAATAACGGCAACGTCTGCGCAAAGGTGCGCTACAAAAGCGGCGCGCAGAATCCCTGGCAGGAGCGGTGCAGTTCTGGGACAAACTACGCCGACGCCGCCTGGCATCACGTCGTCCACACCTTCGGCACGTTCAGCGACGGGACGACCGGCCAGCGGCTCTACGTGGACGCGGTGCTGGTCAGCAGTGGCTCGCGCACCGCCGAGGCGTTCCCGAATAGCGCGGGAGTGCTGATCGGCTCCAGTCAGGCGCAGACGACGCGGTTCAGCGGCCTGGTGGACGACGTGCGCGCCTTCGCCGCCGCCCTCGAACCCTCGGAGGTCGCCGCGCTCTTCAACCAGCCGGTGCTCTACCTGACCTTCGACGAGAGCAGCAATTGGACCGATCACTCAATGTTCGGCAACACCGTCTCCTGCACGGGCGGCAGTTGTCCCAGTCGCGTGGGCGGCGTGACCGGCAAGGCCGCGGGGTTCAGCGGCAGCCAGTACGCGACCGTCAACGCGAACCCAAGCCTGGACCTGAGCAGCGGCAGCTTCTCCATCTCGGCCTGGCTCTACCCGAACAGCGAGAACGCCGGCCACTGCATCGAGTATTGGTGGGATGGAACCACCTGCCTGCACTGGCAGCCGCAGGGCATCCTGGGGCTGGACAGCGGGCAGGCGGGCGCCTATCCCACGCTGCAGCGAGTGGACGTGCGAAACGCTTGGTGGGACGTGGAGCACCGGCTCCGCTTCGGCTTCGGCACGAGCGCTGAGTGGGTGGGCTACTGGGAGACTGGCGGCGTCCTGACCACCAACGCCTGGAACCACGTCGTCCTCACCTTCTACCAGGGCGCGGTCAAGCTCTACGTGAACGGCGTGCTCAAGGCGGAGTACACCGGCATCTTCGAGAGCCAGGCCCCCGCAGCCACCAACCGCTTCACCATCGGCCGCTCGCAGCACGGGGGACACCTGACGCTGGACGACTTTATGGTAACCGACCACCACGACGCTGGCGACGACGCCGAGCTGTGCGCGGCGTTCAACGGGACCGAAATCCTCAACCAGGAGGTGGACGACAACTACGACCCGGACGACGACGGCTATCTCAATGCCTATCCGTGGGACAGGGAGCTGGACTTCACCGACAGCGGCACCCTTACGATGTGGGAGAACGACGGCGGCACGCGCTGCGGCGTGGCCAAAGACGCCGACGACGATTCCATCGGCTCCTGGACCTTCTACGCCACTGGCCCCAGCACCGCGCACCCCAAGGATTCGCCGTACAACGTCAACGACACACAGGTGAATTTCTCCGGCAACGTCGAGGGCAGGTTCTGGCGCATCTACCAGAACGACTCGGTGCCCTTTGCGGGCCGGATAGACGAGGTGCTGATCTACCGCCGGCCGCTGGATCCCTACGCGGTGGAGGAGCTGTATTGGGCCGGCACGGCCGCCCTCCACCTGCGCCTGGACGACCTGCCCGGCGAGACCAGTTTCCGCGACGCAGTGGGCAAGCACAATGGGACGTGTAGCGGTGACTCGTGTCCCACGGCGGGCGTGACCGGCCGCGTGCAGCAGGCGGCGCTGTTCCACTCGGACCAGCACGACCGCATCGCCCTGGAGTACTTCGGCAGCTTCGGCGCGATGGCCGTCTCCGCCTGGGTCTACCGCACCGCCGAGACCGGCGCGCGCCAGACCATCGTCTCCTACAAGGAAGACGCCGATTGCGGCTTCACCCTGGCGCTCGAACCTTGGGGGAGCGAATACGACCCCACGCTTTACGTGCGCGTCGGCTCAAGCTGGCAATCGGTCCAGCAGAGCGTGGACGTGCCGCTCAATACCTGGGTGCACCTGGCGGGCAGTTTCGACGGGCAGACGATCCGGCTCTACCGCGACGGCGTGGAGGTGGCCAGCGCGGCCGCCGCCGGCATGATGACCCAGTGCAGCGCGACCAGCGCCATCGGCGGCCGCTCGTCGCAGGACATGTACTGGTTCGCCGGCCGCCTGGACGACGTGCGCATCTTCGGCCGCGCGCTGGCCGCCGACCAGATCGTCTCGGTCTACCGCGCCGCGCCGGTGTTCCAGATGCGCTTCGACGACGCTCGCGGCGCCACGACCTTCACCGATAGCTCGGGCGCCGGCAACAGCGGCTCGTGCGACGCCGCCGGCGGCTACTGCCCCCAGGTCGGCGAGGCGACCCCCGGCCGGCTGGGCTTCGCCGCCGACTTCGACGGCCGCGGGGACAAGGTGGAGGTGCTCGACAGCGCGGCTCTCGATCTGGACACCTTCAGCGTGGGCGCCTGGGTGCTGCCCCGCCAGGAGAGCTATAGCGTCTTCCCGCAGGAGCTGGTGGGCAAGTACACCCAATGGGGCGCGACGATCCATCAGAAGTGCGGCTCCAACTATCGGCTCTACCTGGCGCCCGGCGGTCTGACTCCGGTCTTCGAGTTCTTCACCGAAGGGACCAGCTCTGGCTTCGAGATCGCCAGCGCCGTGCCGTTGATCAAGAACGTCTGGAACCACGTCATGGGTACGTTCGACGGCCGCTGGTTGCGGCTCTACGTTAACGGCTCGCAGCAGGGGTTCTATCCCTACGACATCTCCAGCGTTATCCCCATGAAGAACGACTACCCGTTGCGGATCGGCGGCTACTTAGCCAGCTACCCCAACCGGGGAGACACCTTCGACGGCCGCGTGGACGAGGTGACGATCTACGCCAGGGGGCTGACCGCCCGCGAGGTGCGCGACCTGTACCTCTACCAGGCGAGCTGGGTGGAGCAGCGCCAGAGCCAGAACCTCACCGTGGACTCCGACAACCCCACCTCGAAGATCGAGTCGCACGCCACTTACCTGGCCGCCGCGCCGGTGCAGATGCTCGCCACGGCCAGCGACCCGACTTCGGGCGTCGCCGGCGTGGATATTGGCTTCTGCAAGGGCGCAGGGTATTGCACCCCGACGACCTGGACGGCCGCGGCCCGCTGCCAGGACGCCATCGGGGACGGGGTCTGGTGCCCCACTTTCACGCCCGCGGGCGAGGGGCGCTACACCCTCAAGGCCCAGGCGACCGATCACGTTGGCAACGTGGCTCAATCGGCCACCTCGGCCACCGTCTACGTGGACGGCACGGCGCCGGTCCTGTGGCTGAACGCCTTCTCCGGCGCCCGCGTGGACGCCACCCCCCATCCGGCCCGCCCGGACGCCTGGCTGATCCACCTGACCGGCATGGCCTACGATCCCTTGTTGGCCGACGGCTACGCCGGCAGCGGCGTGCCGGCCGACGGCGTCAAGGTCACGCTGCTGACCGAAACGGGCGGCGTGGCCGGAATCGGGCCGCTCGTGGCGACGCTGGCGGGGAGCACGTGGACCGTGGACTACACGCTCATCGGCCAGAACCCGTCGGGTCGCTACACGGTGCGCGTCGAGGCGGTGGACGGCGTAGCCCGTCTGCCCGGCCTGGCCGACGACCAGATCGCGGCGCACACCGCGATCCTGGAACAAAGCATTGACGTGGACGCCCAGGCCCCGGCCGCGTACCTGGACCTGGCGGGCGTGCCCTCCACAGGCATCGCCGGCTCCACGACCGCCCTGAGCGGGGACGCCACCGAGCGCCCGGTACCGGTCGCCGTGGATTGGACGCTGCCGGCGGCCGGCGATCCGGCCGGCGTGACCATCCGCTGCAGCGGCGCGTTCTCCTACGGCGAGACGACCCTGGTCGCGCTCGCACCCGGCACGGCCGTCACCCACTGGGACGGCGTGGTCCTCAAAAGCGCGGCGTGCGAGGTGGAGATCCAGGGGAACGGGACGACCGGCGAGGTGAAAGTCTGCGGCGATCTGGTCGCCAGTTGGGACGCCAGCTACAGCGGCAGCCGCACCGTCTCCTTCGCAGCAGATGCCGCTTCATGCCCCACCGACACCGCCATCGCCGGCGTGGACCAGGTCGAGTTCGAGCTGGCGTCGGTGCTGCCCGGCTCGGCCCTGCTCAACGAGACGCCCGTGGGCCAACTGGCGCACCTGCCGCTGAGCGACAGCCCGGCCGCCAACGGCGACCTGGCCTTCCGTGACCTCTCGGGCCGCGGCCACACCGGGACCTGCGCCGGAACCCGCTGCCCCGCCACCGGCCAGCCCAGCCCCGCCGGCCTGGCCGTCCGCTGCGACGGCGCCGACGACGCGGTCAGCATCCCCGACTCGCCGGACTTCGACCTGGGCAGCGGGCCGTTCGCCCTCAGCCTGTGGCTCAAGCCCGACGGCGACAATTTCTGGCGGGACATCTTCCACTGGAGCAACGACGCGGGGGACGACGTCGCGCTCCAGACCAACGCGCTCAACCACCTGACGGTGCTGACCCGCATAGACAACGTCTCCGCCACCGCGGTGGCCGACGGCGGCCTGCTCAGCCCGGATGCGTGGCATCACCTGGCCGTGGTGCGCGATGCGGCCGGCTTCTTCACGGTCTACATTGACGGCGCGGCGACCGGCTATGGCTTCAGCGCGGCCGACCTGAACCGGGTGGACCCCGGCACGGCGCTCTGGCTCGGCTCCAACCGCCGCGCCAACATCAGCACCACCTATCGGCCGTTCAAAGGGTGGCTCAGTGACTTCCGCATCTTCAACCGCAGCCTCTCGGCCCCAGACGTGGCCGCCCTCTTCCAGGGCAGCGGGCCGCTCCTGGCGCTGTCGTTCGAGGACCGGCCGTTGCGGGGGGGCGCGGCGCTGGCCGATGGCTCCGGCCGTGGCCACCGCGCCTGGTTGCAGACCGACGCCGGCGACGCGGCGCTCAAGGCCGTGGCCGGCCAGTCGGGCGTCCAGGCCGTGGCGCTCGACGGCGCGGGCGACTTCGCCAGCGTCGCCGCCGCGACCGACCTGAGCCTGGCCGGTGGCCGCTTCACGGAGGCCGCCTGGGTCTACCCCACGCCGGAAGACGACAGCCCCTACCCCATCCTCAGCAGCGAGGCCTACGCCGAGGCGCGCTACGCCTACCCATTCCTGAACGTCGTCAACCGCACGCAGCTCAGCGCGGGCTTCGGCGACGGGACGAGCCTCAACAGCTTCACCACCGGCAGTGTGCTGACCGAGAACGCCTGGAACCACGTGGCCGCAACCTTCGACGGGACGACCTATCGCGTCTACGTGAACGGTGCGGAGCGGTTCACGACGGACGCACTGGCCGGCAAAGTCCCCTCGCCGATGCAACAGCTCGACGTGGGCCGCACCACTGGCTCGGCCGGCGCGACCTGCGGCCGGATTCCGCAGTTGCAGTTCGTCCCCGCTGTCTGGAACCCGCTCGGGTACGTGGTCAAGGTAGATGGGACGCAGGTCTGGTGGGGCCAGGTCGGGGTAGGCTCGACCAACACGATCGCCGGGCCGTTCGACTTCTGCGGCTCCCTGCAGGTCGAAGTGGGATACTACTACCAGGGGGCGTCCGGGCTGCAGTTGATCTCGATGGGCACGGCCGCGGTCGGCCCGACCCCCGGCGCCGGCAGCCACACCTTCTCGGCCGATGGCAAGACGGCGACCGTCTCCTGGAACGTGACGACCGACCCAAACGCGGCGCGCCACTTCAAGGGCCAGCTCGACGACGTGCGCGTTTACGCCCGCGCCCTATCGGCCCTGGAGGTGCAGGCGCTTCACCGCGAAGGGTGGCAGCTCGCCGCGGTGACGTGGAGCGGCGAGTGGCTGGATCAGACGCGCTGGACTGCCGCCCTCCCCGCAGGGCTGGAGGGCTACTACCGCCTCGACCTGCGCGCCGCCGACACGGCCGGCCACCTGATCCCGGCCAACGCGGACGCCTGGCGTGGGGACGTGGACACGTTGGCCCCGCGGCTGGCCCTCACCCGCACGGCCGCGAGCAGCCTGAGCTATCGCTACACGACCGCGGCCCAGGACTTCAACCTGACGGAGGATGGCTTCCGCTCACCGTGCGGCGCGGGGGTGGTCACGAGCCGTGGGTACTTCGATACCGCCTGGTACCAGGCCCTCTCGCAGGGGCAGGATCGGCTCTATGACCTGAACGCGACCTGTGACCTCTCGGTCTACGCGACCCAGAGCGAGGTGGGCGCCTACGACACGCCGGGTCTGGCGCAGGGCGTCGCCGTTTCCGGCACCGTCGCTTACGTCGCCGATGGCGCGGCAGGCCTGTACCTGGTGGACATCTCGGACCCCGGCCACCCCTCCCTGGCCGGCAGCCTGGCGCTGAGCGGCACCGCGCAGGGCGTGGCGGTGGCGAGCTACCCGCTGACCGCGCTGGGGGTGAATGTAGCAAACACTGGAGTGGAGGCCGCCGGAAAACCGCCTGAAGGCTCGACTCCAGCGCAGATGCAAGCCACGCCGACGCCAGGCCTGGGACTGAAAGCCCAGGCTGAGACGCCGAAGTCTGCTGCAGCGGACTCGTCACACGCTGCGCCAGGGGACGTCCGGACGACTTCAGCCCACTTATGGTATCAGCCTGCGAATTCCATCCGCTGGGCAATCGCGACGAGTCCCATTTGCTGGGCCAACGACGCATCCCTCTTCGCCCTCGCCACCGTCTCCACCACCCGCGTCTCCGTCGCCTCGGACGGGACGCAGGGGGAGACCGGCTCTGGCAGCGCGGCGATCTCAGCCGATGGCCGCTACGTCGCGTTCCAGTCGCACGCGTCCACACTGGTGATGAGCGACACGAACGGGTCGACCGACATCTTCGTCCACGACACCCAGACCGGTACCACCGAGCGCGTCTCGGTCGCCTCAGACGGGACAGAGGCCGACTACTACGGCGCCTACAGCCCGGCAATCTCGAGCGATGGCCGTTACGTGGTTTTCTACTCCGAGGCATCCACGCTGGTGATGAGCGACACGAACAGCGCGACCGACGTCTTCGTCCACGACACCCAGACCGGCGCCACTGAGCGCGTTTCGGTCGCCTCTGATGGAACGGAGGGGGATGGCTACTCCTATTCCCGCAACGCCGCCATCTCGGCCGACGGCCGCTACGTGGTCTTCGATTCGAACGCGACCGACCTGGTGGCCGACGACGCCAATGGTCAGACCGACGTCTTCCTGCGCGACCGGACGGACGGGACGACGACGCGCGTCTCGCTGGGGCCGGACGGCGCGGAGGGGAACAACTACTCCGGCTATGCGGCGATCTCGGCCGACGGCCGCTACGTCGCGTTCCAGTCGGACGCGTCCACCCTGGTGGTGAGCGACGCGAACGGGGCGACCGACATCTTCGTCCACGACACCCAGACCGGTGTCACTGAGCGGGTCTCGGTCGCCTCAGACGGGACAGAGGCCAACGACGGCTCCTACTACGGCCTGGCCATCTCGAGCGATGGCCGCCACATCGCCTTCGAGTCCTACGCGACGAACCTGGTCACAGGTGACACGAACGATGCGGAGGACGTCTTCGTGCACGACCGGCAGACCGGGGCCACGACCCGTGTCTCCCTGGCCGCGGATGGGACGCAGGGCGACGGCGACTCCTACAGACCTTCCGTCTCCGGCGACGGCCGCTTCGTGGCCTTCCATTCGGACGCGACCAACCTGGTGTCCGGCGACACGAATGAGTTCACCGATGTCTTCGTCTACGACGTGGCGAACGACGAGCTCGTCCGCACCTCGGTGAGCACGACCGGCGCGCAAGCGGACAACGGGTCGTGCACCGGCTACGGCGGCGCGCTATCCTCTAACGGGACAGCGGTCGCCTTCGAGTCGGACGCCGCCAACCTGGTGGCCGGCGACACCAACGGCTCGACGGACGTCTTCGTGCGCCGGTGGGAGCCGGCGCAGCCTTCTGACCTGATCGTGCAAAGCCTCCAGGTACAACCCGCCGCCCCGCGGCCAAACGAGTCGTTCCACGTGATCATGACGATCGAGAACCAGGGCGCAAACGACGCCAGGACCTCCTACGCCGGCGTCTACCTGGATCCCAGCCCTCTGCCGGCAGCCTGCGACGCAGGCGGCTGGGCCAGCGTGCATGTGGCGGCGCTGGCCGCGGGCATGTCGGCCACGTACACCGTGACCCACGCGCTCGGCTTCCCCGACGAGGGGACACACGAAGTCTACGCCCAGGCCGACCACCGCTGCCAGGTGCTCGAGACCGACGACGACAACAACGTCGCCGGGCCGGTCAGCTTCGACGTGGCCGGCGCGCCGGTCTCCCCCGACCTGGTCATCGAGAGCCTGACCGCGTCCACGACCACGCCGGGCCTCGACCAGGAATTCGACGTGATCGCGGTGGTCAAGAACCAGGGCGAAGGGGGCGCGGGCGCGTTCACCACCGCCATCTTCGAGGATCACGCGCCGGTCGGCTGCGGCGACACGGACGGCCTGCAGCTCGAAGAGGTGGCCGACTCGCTGGCGGCCGGCGCCACGCGGACGGTGACACTCCACCACGCGGCGTATGGCGCGGCCGAATCGCACACCTTCTACGCCCAGGCCGACCACGCCTGCGCGGTGGCCGAGACCGACGAGGACAACAATGTCGCCGGGCCGCTGGACGTCACCGCCGAAGTGGGCCAGCCCGACCTGGTGGTGACGAGCCTGACCACCGACCCGGCGTCTCCGGCGGCCGGCCAGCCCTTCGACGTGATCGTGACCATCAAGAACCAGGGCAACGCCCGCGCCGGCGGCCCCGACAACGCCTTCTGGAACTGGGCCGGCATCTGTCCCTACGGCGGCTGGTCGCAAGATGAGCAGGTCATCGAATCCCTGGACGCCGGTGCCTCGACCACGCTGACGTTCCACCAGTCCGGACTGGGCGGCGGAACGTACGACTTCTGCGCCGTGGCCGACACCCTGGACTGGATCTCGGAGTCGGACGAGGGCAACAACGACTTCGGCCCCATGCCCGTCGTGGTCAGCGGCGCGACCTCGACGCCGACGCAGACGCCCACCATCACGCCCACGCCGACC
>JACNHM010000034.1 GCA_014383605.1 Chloroflexota bacterium | reverse complement strand
CGACGCCCAGGATGTTGCGGGTCTTCTGAGAGAGTAAGGGTCCTGCCCTGAGCTTCCCGAGCTTGCCGAAGAGTTTGGATTGTGACATGAAAGACCTCCTTGGTGATGATTTGTGACGAATATCACAGGCTAGAAACAAAAAAACGACCGTCAAGGTCGCAGGGCGCAGCGTGGCCAGGCCGTTTGGCAGGCGAGCTACTCGAACTGCGGTCTATCGGGTCGTCACGGGATCCACCACTGAGTGGTGGGATGTCAGGTTAGCCTGCTGGCCAACCCGACAAGACTGGTGCCCCAAAGGGCGACCAGGGTCGTCATCAGAGTTGTATGATAGGTTGTGAAAGGTCAACGGTTTTCACCGCTGGGGGAAGTATAGCACAACTTCCCCCAGGGTGCAAAATCGGCAACATGAGTTTTGCGCTCAGGAGCTGAAGATCTGTACGCCGTACCAGCGAGCGCCGAAGGGATTGTATACCCCCACCCCGATGCGGGTGAACTCGGGGCGCAGGATGTTCTCCCGGTGGCCTGGGCTTCCCATCCAGACAAGCACAGCCGAGCGACCAGCGTCGGGGGTGAGGGCCGGCGCACCGCCGATGTTCTCGCCATGCCATCTATCATTGCCCAGGCCATGCCGCTCCCATGCAGAAGGAAAGCCGTCATGACTGTAGTCACTGACGATCTCACGCGCTCGCTCACGGCTGATGTCCATCAGCACAGGATCCTCCACCAGCTCGTGCAGGCCATGCTCCCGCCGGGCCTCGTTGGTCAGGCGGATGATCTCCAACTCCACCTGGCGGATCTCTTCCGCAGTGGGCGGCGCCCACGTCCGGGGGGTGCTCCCGCCGGACGGCGAGTTGCCGTTGGCCAGCGGAGACGTGTCGGTGCTGCCCTGCCCAGGTAGCGTGAGCTGCCAACCGACCCGGATCAGGCTCGGATCGGTCTCCAGTGACGGATACTGGGCCTTGTTCAGCGCCACCAGCTTGGCCGTGGTCGTGCCGTTCGCGGCGGCGATCCCCGACAACGTGTCGCCAGGACGGACGGTGTAGGCGCTGCCGCTCTTGCCAGAAGACGCGGCCCCGCACGAGACGAGCAAGGCCAGAAGCAGGACAGAAATCAGAAGTCTGTAGAGCTTGTGCATCGCGAACTCCTCAGATGTAGTGGCCGCCACACTTGGCGGCATCCAGCATGAACTGGACCAGCAACCGCGATAACGCTCTATTCTACTGCCAGATGGCGCATGAGCATGTGCCAACTTGACGCAGTGACGATGTTGTGATATCATTCAGGCCATGAATAACTTTCATTCAGGGCCACTAGTCTACTATCCGCGTTGGTTGACCCCAGTGTTGCGCACGGCGTCCGGGGCGCACCCTATCGTCGTGCTCACCGGAGCGCGGCAGGTCGGCAAGAGCACCCTGCTGCGACAGGCCGAGCCGTTCAGGGGCTGGCGCTATCACACCATGGACGACTTCGACACACTGCGCCAGACGCGTGACAATCCCCACAGCCTTTGGGCTGGCGCCAGAGAGATTGTGCTGGATGAGGTGCAGAAGGCGCCAGAGCTGTTGCCGGCGATCAAGCGCGCCGTGGATGAGCACCCGGGTCGCTACCGGTTCATCCTGTCCGGATCCGCCAACTTGCTCTTGATGGGTAAGGTGAGCGAGAGCTTGGCCGGGCGTGCGGTCTACTTGGTCCTCGATCCGTTGACGCTGGGCGAGTTGCACGGGCAGCCGCCCCCCACTCTCTTGGCGGACAGCCTGGCAGGTCGCTGGCCGGAAGAAAGGACCCTGCCTGAGGCACCTCCTGACCCGGTGCCCCTCCTGCAACGCGGTCTTATGCCTGCTTTGCTGTCGCTTCCCACACCAGAGGATCATCTCCGATGGTGGGAGGGTTACGTGGCCACCTACCTGGAGCGCGACCTGCGCCAGATGTCTCAGGTTGAATCGCTGGTGGACTTTCGCCGGGTCATGGCACTGCTGGCCTTGCGTACCGGACAACTGCTCAACCAATCGAGTGTGGCGCGCGATGCCGGCCTCTCGCAGCCGACGATCCACCGCTATGTGAACCTGCTGGAAGCCACGCACCTGTTCGAACGGGTGCCGGCCTATCTGGGAAGCCATACCACGCGGTTATTGAAGTCGCCGCGCGTCTTCTGGTCTGATGTCGGGCTGGCAGTCTTCCTGGCGGGTTACTACAGCGCTGATGAGTTGGCAGGCGCCCGCGAACTGGGCGCTTTCTTCGAGACGCTGATCTATCAACATCTGCGCGTGAGCAGCAGTCTGCTGACGCCGCGCGGTCGGCTGCACTTCTGGCGCACACAGACTGGTGACGAGGTAGATTTCGTGATCGAGCATGGCCGTCGGATCTTGGGCATCGAGGTCAAGATGACCGACGCACCAGGCTATCGGCACACGGCAGGGCTGGCGAGATTCCTGGGCTTGCATCCCCAGGCCGTCGGTGGCGTTCTGTTGCACGGCGGGCAGCACATCAGGCGAATGGATGAAAGGATCGTGGCCGTCCCCTGGTCCCTGTTGACTGGATGAGTTGTGTTCATTCTGGCGCTTCTCTAGCAGTCAGCGACATGACCGTCTGCGCCGTGGCCAGCACGTCCCCTTCGCCCAGGGTGATCACCAGCCCACCCTGCGTCGCTCGCCCCGCCGCCGTCACGTCTCTCGTGCTCATCGCCCGGGCCCTGCCCCGGGCCGTGACCACGAGCAGCGCATCCTTCGACCCGGCGACGGCCGCGCCGATCAGCGGTCCCGTGCGGGCCGAGGTCTTCGCCGCCACGACACCGGAGCCGC
>JACNHM010000091.1 GCA_014383605.1 Chloroflexota bacterium | reverse complement strand
TGGCTGGGACGACGAGAGGGTCTACTTCGTTGACGAAAGCGGCGTGGAGTGGTGCGTGAGCGACCATCCGGACCTGCTGGCCCGGCTGGTGGAGATCTGCCGGGACTATTTTGCGCAGAAGGCCGCCGCACGCATCAGCGGTAAAGCTGAGGATAGGAACAAGGGAGCGAATAGCGCAGCATAGAAGCAGAAAGGAGTGGGATTTCATAATGAAAGACCTCTCAGCCATTAGGGTGCGCTATATGCGCGATCCCCTGCCGGTGCGCCTGGGGGGACTGGCCGCCGACCTGGCCCGTATCGCCTCATTCTCGCAGAATCCAGCCAACCTGGCGCCCGTGGCCGATCTGATGCGCGAAGCCGCCCACTTCATCGAGTGGTGCGCGCCGGAGTTTGACCTGGAGAGCCAGGTGACGCTGCTGGAACTGCAACGCCACGTGGCGCGCTGGCAGAAGCGGTTGTCACAGCAGTTCCCTGACCAGACGTGGCGCGCTCAGGTGATCGCCGAGTCTCAACGGTGGAGCCAGCGAGTGCTGGAGATGAGTGGCCTGTTGGAAGAAGCGTGAGGTCTATGCGGAACGACGGTCGTTACGACGTCGGCGCCTGGGCCATGCGCGCCTTCAGCCACTCGATGGCGCCGGTATCCGTCGGATCCACGCCGTTGAGCATGGCCAGGTAGAAGCTGACGAAGTCGCCGAAGTGAATGCTGGAGAACATCTGGGCCAGCCGGCTGCGCCCCCGCGCCGGCACGATGGCCACCGACACTCCCTCCCGCTCCAACAGCTCCCGCGTCACCTGGAAGCGCAGCGCGTTGCGGGGATGGTCGCCTGCGGCGGTGAGCATCACCACCAGCACGTGCGGCGGCAAGAGTGGTGGCCAGCGCGTGCCCATGACGGCGTTGTGGTTCAGTTCTGGCATCTCCTCGAAGAAGGCCCAGCTCTTGCTGTTCTCGTTGAGTTGCGCCTTCCAGCGCCGCGCCACCACGCCCAGCACCCCGGCGCCGTAGACGACCGGCAGCTTGCCCTGTAGCCGCAGCGCTAACCGCTTGGCCCGGTTGTCTGCCGTGGCCACCGGCGGGCCGATCTCCGCCTGCCACTGCTCCATCACCTCCGCCGCCTCCGCCAAGTCAGCGGCCTTGTCGGGGATGAAGCCTAACCGCTGGAAGATGCCCAACAGCGGCACGAAGGTGTGGGCCAGGGCGGCGCGGGGCACGGTCTGGTACTCGATGCGATACCAGGGCAGGCCGTGCGCTTCCGCCAGGCGGCCCAGCTTGCCGCCTGTGGCGATGGCCAATCCCATAGCGCCCCTGTCCAGCGCCGCCTGGAAAGCGGTCAGCGTCTCCTCGGTGTTGCCGGAGTAGCTGGAGGCGATGACCAGCGTCCGCTTGTCCACGAACGCGGGCACGCTGTACTGGCGGTTGACCAGCACGGGCAGCGGGTATTCGCCGCCGGCCAGCGTGCGCAGCAGGTCGCCGCCCTGGGCCGAGCCGCCCATGCCCAGGATCAGCACCTCCCGCGCTTGGCGGTAGGCCGGCGGGAGCTCGAAGGCCATTGTCCGCTCCCAGGCGATGCGGCATTGCGCCGGCATCTCCGTGATGCGCGCCAGCATGTCCTGGGTGTCCAGTTTGCGCATGGCCGCAAGATCGTCCAGAATCATCATCGCCTCCTTGAAATTGTCCAGAAACAACCCCATACTTTGTGGCCGGCCGGGTCAATGTGTCCTCACCACCAAGACACCAAGACACCAAGACACAAAGACACTGGGTGCTGTACGTTCTGGACGCCGACCGTTTCTCAGCTTTTCCTGGTGTCTTCGTGCCTTTGTGGTGAGGAACGGGACACAACGGTGCCCTCAGTACCCAAACCCGAGGTGGTCGAGGACATTATACACCCTCTGTGCCCATCCCGACAAACGAAAACCCGACGCCGGCGCGCCGGGCTTCAACTCCCCTATCCCTCGTCGCCTCAGTCCCTTCAGACCCCTCAGGCCCATGCGGCCAGCAACTCGGCCAGCGTCTGTGCGGCAGGCGTTAGCCGGCCGTCGTCGCTGAGGCCCACCGCCGCCAGGTGCTCGGCCTTGCCCTCCTGCAGGAGTTGCCCCAGCAGGGAGCGGGCCATCTCCCGCAGGTCCTCGCTCAGCGGGTCGCCGACGGTGTGATCGTCCACGATGCAGCCGTCGTGCATGGTCAGGATGCGCTGCGCCGTGCGGGCCACCCGCGGGTCGTGGGTGACGAGCAGCATGGTCATGTCTCGCTGGCGGTTGATCTCCTGCAGCAGGTCCATGACCTCCATGCCGCTCTGGGAGTCGAGGTTGCCTGTGGGCTCGTCGGCCAGCAGGATGGCCGGCTCGTTGGCCAGGGCGCGGGCGATGGCCACCCGCTGCCGCTCGCCGCCGGAAAGCTGCGCCGGCTGGTGGTGCATACGCTCGCCCAGGCCGACCAGATGCAGCAACTCCTCAGCTCGCTGTCGCCGCTGGCCCCGGCTGATGGGCTGGCCCTGCATGGGGACTTCGATATTCTCCCGCGCCGTGAGCGTGGGCAACAGGTTGTAGAACTGGAAGACGAAGCCCACCGTCTGCGCCCGGAAGCGATCCACGTTTTTGATGGTCGCCAGGTCCTGGTCGTTGACCAGCACGCGGCCGCTGGTGGGGCGATCCAGCGCGCCCAGCATGTTGAGCAGCGTGGACTTGCCGCTGCCCGAAGGCCCCATCACGGCGACCATCTCCCCGCGGCGCATGGTCAGGTTGACGCCGTCCAGCGCCCGCACCTCGGCCCCGTCGCCGTAGACTTTGGTCAGGTCGTGGGT
>JACNHM010000397.1 GCA_014383605.1 Chloroflexota bacterium | reverse complement strand
CCGCCGAGGAGTCCGAAGCAGCAGAGCCGCCCGCCGAGGAAGCAGAGGAGGAAGAATTGCCCTCAGCCACAGGGCCAAAGGACGCCAGGGAACAGTAAATGCACCTTACCATCTACCGAGACGAGAGGGGTTTCACCGCGCTGCGCGAGGAGTGGAACGCTCTGCTGGCCCGCAGCCGCTTCGACACCCTCTTCCTCACCTGGGAATGGCAATCCACCTGGTGGACGCACCTGGGCAGCGGCGATCTGTGGCTGCTGGCCTGGCGAGACGATCGGGACACTCTCATCGCCATTGCCCCGCTGTATCTGCAAACGGCAGACAGCAGCGAGCGGCAGTTCACAGTGGTCGGTTGCCTGGAGGTCTCCGACTACCTGGACGTGATCGTGGCCACCGACCGCGAGCCGGAGGTCTACGCGGCCTTGCTGGACTGGCTGGGCAGTGACGAAGCGCCGGCCTGGGATGTGCTTGACCTCTGCAATCTCCCTGCAAGCTCGCCGAGCCACCGGTTGCTGCCCGACCTGGCGCGGGCGCGCGGCTACGCCGTCACCACCTTCCAAGAGGACGTCTGCCCCATCATTGACCTGCCCGATTCGTGGGAAGAGTACCTGGCCATGTTGGACAAAAAACAGCGCCACGAAGTGCGGCGCAAGCTGCGGCGCGCCCAAGGCGCCGGCGACGTGAGCTGGTACATCGTAGACCACACCCACGACCTGGCAGCGGAGATGGACGATTTCATCGAACTGCACCGCCTGAGCCAGACGGAGAAGGACCAGTTCATGGAGCCGCAGATGCAAGCCTTTTTCCACGCCGCCGCACAAGCGGTCCTGGACGTCGGCTGGCTGCAGCTTTCCTTCCTGGAAGTGAACGGCGAGAAGGCGGCGGCGATGTTCTGCTTCGACTACGCCGACAGCATCCTGGTCTACAACTCCGGCTACGACCCGCAGCGCTACGGTACCCTCAGCCCGGGCATCGTCCTGCTGGCCTACTGCATCCGCCACGCCATCGAGCTAGGGCGGGCGCAGTTCGACTTCCTGCAGGGGGACGAAGTCTACAAGTATCGCTTTGGCGCCCACGAGACGAAGATCTACCGCACGCTGATCACGAGGCCAAAAGCAAGCTGACATGCTGCCCTCCGCGCACGTGGAATTCACCTGGGCTGCGGCCAACGCGCTGCAACGTTCGCGGCACGGCACGGCCCAACAAGACCTCGACTACCGGCTGCTGGCGCTGGCCGCCCTCCTGCCCGACCTGATAGACAAGCCCCTGGCGGTCTTCGCCCTCCGTGATTCCAAAGCCGCGCTGCTCTATGGCCACACGCTCCTCTTGCACCTGGCGGTGTGGGGAGGCGCAACAGCCACGGGGCGGTTGCGTCGCTGGTGGCCCTACCTGTTGGCCTTTTCGGGACATCTGGCTGCTGATCGCATGTGGGGCTTCGCCCACACGTTGCTCTGGCCGCTGCGCGGGCGCCAGTTTCACCAGTGGAAAGACGTCGGCTCTCCTGAGGCCTTCCTGCGAGCCTACGCCGACATCATCCGCTCCGAGCCCAAGCTCGTGGCTCTTGAAGCTGTTGGTCTTGCCCTGCTGGTAGGGGTGATCGCCGACAGGAAGCTTTACCGCAAGAGCGTGCTCAGTCGCTTTCTGCGCACAGGGAAGGTTGAGTAGTCGGGTGGTCGGGTGGTCTGCCGATGGTAGGACTGACTGACCAGGCGGCCAGGCGACGAACGAGACCAAACGACCAGGCGACCAACGAGACCAGGCGACCAATGAGATCACGCTATCGGATTCTCTTTCTCGCCCCCACCGGTTTCTTCGCCGACTACGGCTGCCACGTGCGCATCCGCGGCCAGGCCGAAGCGCTGCAGGCTCGCGGACACGAGGTGCTCATCTGCACCTACCCCGGCGGCCGCGATCTGCCCGGCCTGCCCACCGTGCGTCCGCCGCTCTGGCCGCGTGGCCGGGAGATGCCCGTTGGCTCCTCGTGGCTCAAGCTGGCCCTCGACGCCGCGCTGGCTCCCACCGCCCTCGTCGCCGCCCTGCGCTTCCATCCCCACCTGATCCACGCCTTCCTGCACGAAGGCGCTCTCATCGGCGCGGCGCTGGCCCGGTTGCTGCGCCGCCCGCTGATCTTCGACTACCAGGGTAGCCTCACGGCGGAGATGCTCGACCACCGCTTCATCTCCCAGCGCTCCCCCTTCCTGCGGCCGCTGCGCTGGCTGGAACGTCACATCAACCGCTGGCCCGCCGCCGTGCTGGTCAGCTCGCACCACGCCGCCGATTTGTTGGCCGAGGAATACGGCGTGCCCGCCAGCCGCGTGCGCGGGCTGCCGGACAGCGTGGACCCGGCCCACTTCCGCCCGCCCGACGAACACGATCCACCGGCGCTAGCGGCCCTGCGCCGCTCCCTGTCCATTCCCGCTGAGCGGCGGCTGGTCGTCTACCTGGGGCTGCTGGCGGAATACCAGGGCATTGACCTGCTGCTGCATGCCGCCCGCATCTTGGCCGACGACTACCCCCATCTCGATCCCCACTTCCTCGTCATGGGCTTCCCCTTCGTCGCTCACTACCGCCGCCTGGCTGCCGCGCTGGGGCTGGCGGAGCAGGTCACCTTCACCGGCAAGCTCCCCTACGAGGACGCTCCGCGCTATCTGGCGCTGGGCGACGTGGCCGCGGCCCCCAAGCTCTCGGCCACGGAAGGCAGTGGCAAGCTGCTCACTTACATGGCCACCGCGCTGCCCGTGGCCGCCTTCGACACGCCAGTGCACCGCGAATACCTGGGCGATCTGGGCGTCTACGCGCCGCCGGGCGACGCGGCCGGGCTGGCGGCGGCGCTGGCCGCGCTGCTGAACGATCCCCAGGACGCGGCCCGCCGCGGCCGGGCGCTGCGCCAGCGAGCCATGGCCCACTACACCTGGGCCCAGGCCGCGGCAGACATTGAAGAAACGCACGAGGCCATTCTTTGCGATTCCGGCCACCTGGTGTATACTTTGCACAGCAAGCACAAACCTTGCCAGAAGCGATGAATGACGGAGGCACCATGAACATGAACGAGAAGAAAGACCGCACCATTTTGATCGTCAGCATCATCGTTATCGTCGGCGTCCTGGTCAGCCTGATCGGGGCCTGCGTGGTCGGCGGCGCAGTGGGCTACGTGGTCGCCCGCCGCCAGGTCAAAGCCGTGAACGAGCAGCGCGAGCTGCTGGAGCCAGGGGAGCGCTTCAATCCGCCCCGCTTCCTGCCCGAGGAGGAAGCGCCTTCCCCGCTGCCGCCTGAATTACCTGAGGGACTGCTGCCCTTCCCAATGCGCCCCGGCGAGCAGTTGAGCGGAGCCTGGATCCGGGAGGTGGTACCCGACACCCCTGCCGACCAAGCCGGTCTGCAAGAAGGCGATCTCATCGTCGCTGTGGACGGCCAGCAGGTGGACGATGAACATCCGTTGCAGGAACTCATCGGCGAGCACGAGCCGGGGGACGGCGTGGAGATCACCTACCGGCGCGGGGAGGAAGAGAACACGGTCAAGGTGAGGCTCGGCGAGAACCCAGAGGACCCCAAGCGCGCTTATCTGGGCGTGTATTTCGTGTCCCTGTCCACCCTTCCGAACCGCTTCCAGGTGCCCGGCGACTGAGATGCCGCCTGTGCTGACAGGCCATGCGGTGCAGAGGTGCGGAGGTGCTGGGGTGCGGAGGAGCAGTTCCCTTGTCTCCCCCGCTCCCTTGCTCCCCTGCTCCCTTGCTCCTCTGCTCAGCTGTCCATGACGCATGGGAAGCGGTTTCCTGTGTCGCGTTTCACAAGGACGCGTACCACAGACTTGAGGTTGCCTGCAGCATCCGCACTGCTGGCCCTCGTTGTCTTGCTGCTGTTGGTTTCACCCGTGGCGGGTGCAGAGCTTGCCGCCGCGCGTCCCCACGCCCCCGACCTGGCCCCCCATGTCATCATCAACTCCACGATGACCAGCTGTCTGGGGGTGAACGGGGATATCCACGAAGCGGCGGAAGAGGTTTACCTGGTGTGGACAGGCACGCCGACCCAGGCGACCCTGCACATGGAGATCGCCAGCGCCAACGCCGCCCACAGCGTCTACCTGAACGATCATCTGGTGGGACAGGTGGAACCTAACTTGGGGGACAGGGACTGCAACACCAATCCCCAGCCCGTGCAGTGGCCGCTGGCGGACCCGGGCTGGGTTCGCAAGGGCCTCAACACCATCACCATCACCAACAGCGCCTGGCCCAACGATACCTGGTACGCCGTACGCGGCCACATCGAGATGGAAGGGGACGTCGCCGCCGCGACGCTGGTGGATTTTTCCTTCACCAGCAGCTACGACAGCACCCCCCAGCAGGCGGTGCTGCAATTGCCGCCGGGCTATGGCGGCGGGCCTCTGCCTCTGGTCATCGGACTGCACGGCTGGGGCGAGACCCGCTGGCAGCCGCTCGACCTGTGGGGTGGCGCGGTGGCGGAACAAGGATGGCTGTTGGCTGCGCCGGAGATGCACGGTGAACAACCGGATACGCCGCCGGGCCGCCGCGCGCTGGCCTCCCGCGCCTCGCAACACGACGTCCTGGACACGCAGGCCTACGTGGTTACCGGCTACGGCGTGGACGCCGACCGCGTCTATCTGGTCGGGGAATCCATGGGCGGCATGATCGCCGCCACCACCGCCGCCAAGTACCCGGACAACTTCGCTGCCGTCGTTGACGTCGCCGGCATCACCGACCTGGCCGCCTGGTACGACGAATCCAACAACTGGTACAAACAGGAGCAGATCGCCGAGGAGTGCGGCGGCACGCCCGCCGAGAACCCCTTCGAGTACCAGCGCCGTTCCAGCCTGCGCATGCCGGGCAACCTGGTGCCGCTGCCCCTGGCAGTAGTGCATGGTCAAGCCGACGACAAAGTGCTTCCGCACCACGCGCAGGACCTTTACAACGCCGTGCAGGCGCGGGGCGGTCAGCTCATCGAACTCTACTGGCACCAGGAGGGCCACGACGCCGGTGAGTACGATGCCACCTGGCAGGTGGACTGGCTAGAGGAACACGTGCGCGGCGCAGCCCCGGTTCACCTGGGCATCCAAAGCGACGAGAGCAAGCCCTACTTCTGGCTGGATATCGCGCAGACGGGGGGCGATCACTGGACGGAGATACAGGCGGCGGCGATGGCGGAGACGCAGACGCTGAGCGGACTGGTGGGCGACCCCCATCCCGTGAGCCTGACCTTTGACCTGGCCGGCGCGGGTTTGCCGCCGGACCTGCCGTACACGGTGCGTGTGCAGAACATGGGCGGTGGCGATCCGATCACCACCGTCATGATTCCCTCGGGGGGCAGGTTAACGGTGAACGTCCCCGCGGGGGAGCACAGCCTGGGCCTGGTGGCTATGCCTCCAACGCCGACCAGTACGCCGACGAGCACGCCGACGGACACGCCCACACTCACGCCGACGCCGACCAGCACACCGACGGACACGCCCACGCCGGCACCGACGCCCACCAGCACACCCACAGCCACGCCGACACTCACGCCGACGCCGACGAGCACGCCGACGCACACGCCCACGCCGACGCCGACGGCGACGGCTACGGCGACGCCGACGAGCACGCCGACAAACACACCGACAGCCACGCCGACGCCGACCAGCACACCGACGGCCACACCGACGCCGACGCCCACCAGCAAACCGACGGCCACGCCCACACCGACAGCAACCGCCACGCCTACGCTCACACCGACGCCCACCGGCACGCCAACAGACACGCCCATGTCGACGCCGACGCTCACGCCCACGGCCACGCCGGTGCTGTGGCGACTCTACCTGCCGTTGATCAGGAAGTTGGAGATCAGAAATTGGACTTAGTTGACTACTACGATGTCTACTGGAAAGAGAAAGGAGATCGGGCCAACCGCCCCCGGCTGGACCGCCTCGCCGTCCACGTCCAGCTGGGGGAGCGGGTCCTGGCCCTGGACTGCGGCGCGGGGGTCATGGCTCGCAAACTGGCGGACAAAGGGGCCGAGGTGATCGGCGTGGACATGTCACGCGTGGCTGTGACGCGGGCGCGGGAGAAAGGCATCGAAGCCTACCAGGTGGACCTGGACGTGGACCCGTTGCCCTTTCCCGATGCCAGCTTCGACACCGTGCTCAGCGATTCGGGCCTGGAGCACCGCTTCCACGTGGGGCGCGCCCTGGACGAGGCCGTGCGCGTGCTGCGCCCCGGCGGCAAGCTCATCCTCTCCTTGCCTAACCTCGGCCACTGGCGCTGCCGCCTCTGGCTGCTGCGGGGACGCTTTCCCTACGTGCCCGACTCACCCACCGACTGGACCCATCTGCGCTTCTTCACCATGCGAGAGGGGATCACGTTGCTCCGAGCGCGGGGCATGAAGATCGAGGCCACCGACGGCACGGCCAGCCTGCGGGCCTGGCAGTTCTACCCCTTCTACCTGCGCTGGCCCATCGTGCGGGACGTCTACACCTGGCTGGCACGGCACTGGCCCAGCCTGTTCGCCCGTGATTTCATCCTGATCGGCAAAAAGCAAAGCGGGGGATAGCGCCCTGGCCCACCAGGCTGCCGCTGTGCCGCTTGCCGATTTGCTGACTTGCTGACTTGCCCATGAGCCTTACACATCAGATCAAGCGCGGCGTCCTCTGGGTCGCCGTCTCCACCGTGAGCGTGCGGCTGCTGAGCTTCGCCGCCACCTTCGTCCTGGCCAAGCGGCTCATGCCCGAGGATTTCGGCCTGGTGGCCGGGGCATACCTGGCCATTGATGCTCTGCAACTCTTCGAGGAGATGGGCTTTGGCTCGGCGCTCATCTATCGCCAGCGAGAGGTGGAAGAGGCAGCCGACACGACCTTCATCATCATCCTTTGCACATCACTGCTCTCCTACGCCATCGCCTACGCTGCCGCGCCATGGGTGGCGCAGATCGCCAAACAACCCGATCCGCGCATCGCCGCCGTGCTGCGCGTGCTGGCCCTCAACCTGGTCGTCGGCTCTATGGGGCGCGTGCCCCTGGTGCTGCTGGCCAAGGAACTGGACTTCCGCCGCCGCCTGGTGCCGGACGTGTTGCCCAATTTCGTCTACGCGCTGACCGCCGTGCTGCTGGCCGTGGCCGGCTTCCGAGTCTGGAGCATCGTCTACGCCCGCCTGGCCTCCACACTGCTGCGGGTGATCCTGGCCTGGTGGGTGACGGGATGGCGGCCCCGCTGGCGGTTCGTGCCCCGGCTGGCGCGGGAGCTGTTCGACTACGGCAAACACATCGTCGCCAGCCAGATCCTCATCTTCGGCATCACCAACATTGACGACGGTTTCGTCCTGCGCATGCGTGGCCTGGCCGCCGAGGGGGTTTACGATCTCGCCTACCGCACCAGCAACATGCCCGCCACACAGATCACCGGCCTGGTGAACCAGGTGATGTTCCCCGCCCTGGCCAGGCTGCAGGACGATCCGGACACCTTCCGCCGCACCTATTTCCAGGCCCTGCGCTACGTCTCGCTGCTGGCCATTCCTGTGGCCGTGGGCACCATGCTCTTCGCTCCCGACATCATCGCCACCATTGATGCCGAGAAGTGGGCCGGGGCCGTGCTGCCCCTGCAATTGTTGGGCATCTACGGCTTGCTGCGGGCAGTGGCCGCCAACATGGGCAACGTCTTCAAGAGCGGCGGCAGACCCAAGTGGCTGACCGGAATCGCCCTCTGGCGGCTGACGACCATGGCCCTGCTGCTGTATCCGGTCACGCGCACCTGGGGCATTGACGGCGTGGCGGGACTTTCGGCGGCCGTGGCCATCGTGGATTTCTTCATCTCCGGCACGCTGGCCAACCGCGTGATCCACTCCTCCTGGGCCGACTACGGGCGTGTGCTGTTGCCCATCCTCGGCTGCAGCGTGGTCGCCGGCGCGCTGGGCTGGGCGGTGCCCCAACTGACCGCGCTGGAGACCGGCGCGTTGGTGCTGCTTCTCGGCGGCGGCGCGATGATCGTCGCCTACGCTGCCCTGAGTTGGCTCACGCAGCCGGATCTCCGCGATCAGGTCAGGAGACTGATGAGGCGACTGGCAGCCAGACGCCGTTCCGCCCCATCTGGGCAGAGGAGCTGGGGAGCAAGGGAGCAGAGGAGACAAGGAGAGGGGGAGACAAGGAGAGGGGGTGAGGTCTCCTTGTCCCCTTGTCCCCTTGTCTCCCTGTCTCAAATGCGCGTGATCATCGCCGCGCCCGCGCAGTTGAATCCCTACCCTGTCCTCTTCCATCAGGCGGTGCAACAGGCCGACCCTGCCCTGGACTGTGCGCTGTGGCGCTGGGGGCTTTCCTGGCGGAAGCTCTTGAGCCCGCAGCGGCCGCACGTCCTGCACCTGCACTGGCTGGAACTGCTCTATCGCCACGATGCCCCGTGGCGCACACGGCTGTTCCATTGGACGAACACGATGCTGGCCATCGGCGCGGCGCGGCTCCTGGGCGTCAAGGTCGTCTACACGGTGCACAACGTCTGGCAGCACGAGCCGCAGGGCCGCGTGCTCTACCGGCTGGCCAGCCGCTTCGTGCTGCGTATCGCCGATGGTGTGCACGTGCACAGCGAACCGGCACGAGAGGAGCTGCTGCGCAGCTTCCGCTGCCGCGGGCCCGTGGTGGTCATCCCCCACGGCAATTACGTGACCTGGTATGCCAACGAGTGTTCACGCCAGGCCGCCCGCCAGCGGCTGGGGCTGCCACCGGACGCTTTCGTCTACCTTTCCCTGGGACAGGTGCGCCCCTACAAGGGCGTGGAGGAGCTGCTGCAGGCCTTCGCTGACCTGGCGGGCCAGGAACTCGTCCTGCTGATCGCCGGCCGTGCCCAGCCGCCGGAGTACGGCCAGCAGGTGCGAGCGCTGGCCGCCGGCGACCGCCGCGTGCGGCTGCATCTGGACTACGTGCCCGACGACGAGGTGCAGGTTTTCATGAACGGGGCCGACGTGGCCGTGCTGCCTTATCGCCAGACGACCACCTCGGGAGCGGCGATCCTGGCCCTCTCCTTCGGCCTGCCGGTAGTGGCCCCGGCGCTGGGCCCCTTCCCGCCGCTGCTGGGCCAGGGGGCGGGCCTCCTCTACGACCCGCAGCCACCGCAGGCTCTGGCCGAGGCGTTGCGTGCGGCCCGGCAGATGGACCTGGCTGCGGCGCGGCGCAGCGCCCAGGAGATGGCCCGCAGCCTGGACTGGGGCCCCATCGGCCGGCAATTCGCCGCGCTGTACCGGCAAATCACCGAGGTGTAGGAGCACCCCTTGCGGTCGCCCCGGAGGTGTGGTGTAGGGGCAACCCTTGCGGTTGCCCTTGAGGGGAGTTTCGATGCTGGAAGGACAGGACATCCTCTGCTTCGCCGTGGAGCGCTGGGAGGGGGTCTGGCACAACCGCCACCAGATCATGTCCCGACTGGCGCGGCGCAACCGCGTGCTCTTCGTCGAACCTCGCCCCTACCTGCGCCAGGCGCTGGGGCTCAGGCCAGGGAGCACCGCACAGCCGCCGAGTGATCGGCAGCGACTGCACCACATCGGCGAGGGCCTCTACGTCTACCGTCCGCCCCGCTGGGCTCCCCTCATCGGTCGCCAGCCGCTCAAAGTGCTGAGCGCCGCGCTGCGCCGCCGCTCGTTGTCGCGGGGAATGGCCCGTCTGGGAATGCGCGAGCCGATCCTGTGGCTCTTCCGCCCCGAACAGGCCGACGTGATCGGACGCTACGGCGAGCGACTGCTGCTCTATCACGCCGTGGACGAGTACGCCGCCTACGAGATGGAATTCGTGAACGAGGTGGGCACGGCGCGGAGGGAGGCGATCGTGGCCCTGGAGAGGAAAATACTGCGCCGGGCCGACCTGGTGATCGTCACCTCGCCGGCGCTGCTGGAGGCCAAGCGCCCCTTCAATCCCCACACCTACCTGGTGCGCAACGGCGTGGACTACGCTGCCTTCAGCGCCGCGCTGGCCGATCCCTCCCCGCCGCCAGAGGACATCGCCGCCCTGCCGCAGCCGGTGATCGGCTATGTGGGGGTGATCAACGAGAAGATTGACCTGGGGCTGCTGCGCGACGTGGCTCAGGCACACCCGGACTGGTCCCTGGCGCTGATCGGCCCGGTCACGCAGCGTTTCCACCGGGAGCAGCTAGCCTGGCTGGAGCTGCCCAACGTGCATTTCCTGGGCCTCAAGCCCGTGACTGAGCTTCCCCGCTACGTCGCCGCCTGCCAAGTGTGCCTGATGCCCTACAAGATCAACGAGTGGACGCGGCACATTGACCCCCTGAAAATGTACGAGTACCTGGCCGCCGGCCGGCCGGTGGTGTCCACGGCCATTCCCAGCGCCCAGGCCTTCGCCCCGCCCCTGCGCCTGGCGCACGACGTCCCCAGCTTCGTGCGCCAGGTCGAGGCCGCGCTGGTCGAGACCGACGACGCACAACGGGAGGGCTTCCGCCGGCTGGCGGCGCAGCACACCTGGGAGGCGCGTGTAGAACAGCTTTCGGCGCATATCGAAGCAGCACTCCAGCGAACCGCAAACTCCAAACTTCAAAGCTCAAACTCTAGCGCATAGCGGACGCGAAAGGCCCCCGCCTCAGTGGCGGGGGCTTTTCGTTTCACGCGGGCCACTCGCCGGCCGCAGGCCAGGAGGGTCTTCAATCCCAACGGCGCTCAGCTCAAGCGGCGGATGACGGCGATCACCTTGCCCTGGATTTCCACCTGTTCGGCGGGGACCACGATCGGCTCGTAGGCTTCGTTGGCCGGCTGCAGCCGCACGTACCTCCCCTCCGGGAAGTAGCGCTTCAGCGTCAAGCCCTCTTCCGGCCCCAGCCAGGCTGCCACCATCTCCCCCGGGTCGGCGGTCTGCTGATGCCGGAGCACCACCAGGTCGCCGTCGTGCACGGACGCGTCGCGCATCGACTCCCCCTGCACACGCAGAGCATACACCAGTTCTGGCTCCCGGACGATGTCCAGCGTCAGCTCCACCACCTCGTCGGAGAACTCATCGTAGGAGGGCAGGGGAGCGCTGGCCCGGATGTAGCCCAGCAACGGCACCTCGACGACGTTCTGACCTGGCAGTAGAGCCCCGCCAGCCAGCCGCAGCCCGCGGGACACTTCTTCCGTGCGTCTCAGCAACCCCAGGGCCTGCAGCTTATCCAGATTGTATTTCACCACGGAAGTGGAGGAGGTGGCCGTCGCCTTGCCAATCTCACGAATGGAAGGCGGATAGCCGTGCTCCCGCACGTACCTCTGGATGAACTTCAGCATCTTATCTTGGCGTTCGGATAGCTTCTGCGGCATGATCATACCCCCTTGTCCGTGATCGGGTCCCAGGGCTCGGCGATCAGGGGACTTCTGATCACCACGCCCTGATGTCTGGCCATTGCAGCGATGACATTATACCACGAACACCTGTTCTATGTCAAATCTGGGATTGGAGGTTTGAAGTTGGAGAGTGGAGGTTGGTGGCGGAAGGGGGGGATAGGGGAGGGAGGGAGGAGAGGAAAGGAGGTGGTTGATGTTCAGCCATTTTCCTCCTCGGCCTCCTCAGGCACAGCACCAGGGGGCAAAGTTGTGCCCGGGCCGTAGCGGTACTTCGCTGCCCAGGGGTAATAGCGGCTGATGAACGTGTCCTCCCACAGCACCTCATCCTCCTGCCGGACGATACGCTGCACGGTGACATCCATGCCCTTGACAGCCCAGTCCACCTGCTTGATCGTCCCCTTGGGCAGGTCCGGATCCTCCGCATAGACCGGCAGAGGTGGGTCAGTGACGTTTTCCGGCGGCGAGGCAACGATCTCCACGGCGCGGCCAGTGTCGGTGCCGTAGAAGCGGAAGGTCAGCATGCCCGCCTGCGTGTCCGTCTCCGTCTCGATGAGCAGGTAGTGATCGCTGTCGTTGCGGAACCTGAGGTCCACCTGCGGCGCGTAGACGGTGGCGTCCATCCCCGGCTCGCCGTACCAGCTCACCATGTAGCCGTGCGCGTAGCGCTCGACGATGGGGAAGCCGCCCAGCAGCGCGGCGCGGAAGGCCGTCGTCGAGACCTGGCAGACGCCGCCGCCGTAGCCCATCTGCGTGCGGTCGCCCCAGATGATCAACGATTCTTCGTACCCCGTCTCCGCCGCGACCTCGCCCAGGTGCTCGTTGAAGGAAAAGACGCCGCCTGGCGGGATGACCACGCCGTGGAACTGCGAAGCGGCCTGGGCGATGTTGTGCACGCGCGCCGCGCTGGAGCCCTTGAAGCGAGTCGTGGCCTCGGCGACCAGCTCCACAATGCCCATCTGCGGCGCGTCTTCCATGGCCACCGCCGGCTTGATGAGCAGCAGCGGCAAGGCCGCCGTGCGATCTTCGCTGACCGCCTGGGCGACAACGTGCCGCACCGTCTCCTCGACGTCCAGTTCCCGCCCCCACACGCTGGGCACGATGGGGGTCAGCGTGCCGTCGGCGGGATCGAAGTCCAGGCGGGCATTGCGGGCGGGACGGGCCAGTTGTGCCGCCACCTCCCCCGCCCAGGCGCGTGTACCAGCCTCGTCCAGCGTCGCCGTGAGGCGCGGCTGGCCACTGCTTCCCGTTTCCATGCCGATCTTCAGCCAGTCCGACAGCGTCGCCTGGTCAATGGCGAAGCTCAGCTTCCCCTCCTGCTCGTCCTCGTACGCCAGCGTCAGCGGGCTGCCGATGATGCGCTGGGCCAGCGCCGCGGCCTCGCTCACGTCGGCCAGCGCCGGCTGCGTGATGCGGACAACCAAGGCCACCTCGCCGCCACCGCCGGTGCGGATGCGCTCCTCCAGGGCCGCCAGAGTGGCTGCCTGATCCACCTGGCGACCGCTCTCGCCTGCCGTCGCCAGCACCTGCAGCCCCTGCACCTGCAGCGTCGCCTCGCGGGTGGGCTGGTTGACCTCCTGAGCCATGCGGGCCACGGCGTAGGCCAGCAACCCCTCATCGTGGAGGGTGAAGACCGGCTGGAGGAAACGTCCGTAGAAGAAGGTCAGCGCCTGCTCCCGCAGATCCTGCTGCGGCGAACCCCCTCGCCCCACCTCGTAGGCGCGGGCGACCGAAGCCTCCACGTCCAGCGCCACGCCCAGATCGTCGGGGCGCACGATCCAGGTCTCGCCGTCGTAGCGCACCGCCACCGGCGCCGCGGGCAGCGGGATCTCGGCCGCCGCCACGGCGGCCTCGGCTTCGGCTCGTGTCAGATTGCTGAGATTCACACCGTACACCCAGACGCCGGGGTAGATGCGCTCGGCGTAATGCGACTGGCAGGCAGCGACGCTGGCCACCAGGGCCAGGGCCACCAGCCATAGCAGTATGGACAGCAGGAGCAGCGCGTTGGGCCAGCGCCGCCGCGGGTGTTCTGTATCGTGAACTTGGGCAGTCATAATTTCGCTCACCAATCCGTGCGGCCGATTTTACCAGATGTGAGATGAAAAGGCAAGAGCAGGAGTAGGTACAAAACGCAAAACGTGAAACGTGGTTTTCCCCACGTTTCACGTTTTACGTTTCACACTGCACGTAGCACGCGCGGCTGGCGTGTTACGTAGCGTCCTGCGAGCGGTCTAGTAGAAGACCTTCCGCTCCAGCGCCTGGGCCTGGCCCACCCAATTGGCCACGTCCGTGGCCGTGGGGGTGCGCTTCACGTGGTGCGCGCCAGCTTCCTCCACGATCTTGGCGTACAGGTTGTCAGCATTGCGCTGGGCTAACTCCATGACCGTGTCCACACCGGCGAACTCCAACAGGTCCGAGTAGACCGTGCCGATGCCCTTGATGCGGGACAGGTCGGCGCGGTTGCACAGCTCCAAGAGCTTGCGCGCCTCCACGCCCAGCTTGGCGGCCAGAGCTTCGCGGCCTTCCTTGGGGCCCGCGGCGGCCAACAGCGCCGCGGCATCCACGATGCCCTCGGCTTCCAGCGCCGCGGCCAGATCAGGCGTCATGCCTTCCAGTTCCACGAGTTTGAGAATCCGCATGTTTTTCC
>JACNHM010000575.1 GCA_014383605.1 Chloroflexota bacterium | reverse complement strand
TCTTCAAGAGTCAGATGTTCGCCGTCCAACGAGATTTTGTTCATTCGCTCACTCCCAACAAAACAACCCGCTACTAAAAAACAAACCTCAATGGGCGAAGGTCTCCTCGGTGGGCGAGGTCTCCTTGATGGGCGAAGGTCTCCGACCGAGCCCACCCGCCTTCGGTCGGAGACCTCGGCGATCAAAAGTCGGTTTCTTGCACAATGAGTGACACGACCGCGCTATGGAGCAGCTCGCAATGACACGTGGTAGGATCTGAATGCTCACGATTTCAAAATGTAGATAATCTCCTCCCGGATAGCGTCGGGCAGCGGCTCCGGATGGTGGCTTTCCATCAGGCTGATGGTCTTGTCGCGCAGCCGCTCGCCTAACCGTTTGCCGCCCACCGCGCTCCAGGCGTCGGCCCGCCGCCGATCCCACAGCACCGGCTGCCACAGCTCGCGGAAGTGGCGCAGGGTGTGCTTGGCGGTCAGGAAGTCGCCCCCCGGCCCCACCTGGTGGATGACGTCTAAAGCCAGCGATTCCGCGTCCAGCGAGAAGCCCCCCATGAAGCGGCGCATCATGGCGATGACCTCGTCGGTGAAGACGATCATCTCCGGCGAGGTGGTCAGCCCCGCCTCCAGGTAGCCGACGTCGTGCACCAGGTTGTGGCCCGCCAGCAATGCTACCAGCACTGAAAAGTCGGCGTCGGCCGCCGCCTGCTCGTCCATGACGCAGCTATCGGAGTGGCCAGCGTAGCCCCAGGTCGGCAAGCCGTAGAAGCGGCCCATCTCGGCCACGGCCACCCGCGCCAACTGAAACTCCGGCGCGCCGTAGACGCTGATGGTGGTCTTCATGTCCATGTGGTGCAGCCCGCTGCCGTAGACGAAGGGAGCGCCCGGCCGCTGGAGTTGGTGGATCGCCAGGCTGCTGAGCGCCTCGGCGTTGCCCAGCGCCAGCCCACCGGCCAGAGTGACCGGCGCCGTGCCGCCCATCATCGGCGCGGGCGAATGGACGATGGGTAGACCCTGCTCGGCCATGTACAGCAGCTTGCCCGTGGCCGTCTGGCTGTGCTGCAGCGGCGTGGTAGGCTCGGAGTAGAGGAGCAGCGTGGGGTTGAGCCGCAACTGCTCCATGCCCCCGGCGGCTGCGGCGGCCATGGCGGCTATCGCTTCGCAGTCGGCGCGGTCGTCGCACACGAAGACCGCGGGCTTGGTGGTGTGCTCCAGCATCAGGGCGTACTGCTGCCGGTAGACGTTGGCCGCGTCCAGGTCAGTCGGAATGCCCATACTCATCACGAAGGCGATCTCCGGCAGCGCGTCGCAGACGTGGAGGCAATCCACCACGTCTGCGGCGGTGAACGGGCGCCGCTCGCCGCTGCGGGGATCGAGGTAGTTTGGGCAATCGGAGCCGGGGCCGAAGTTGACCGTCCGCCCCTCCAGCGGCGCCGCTACCTCGCTGCTCCCTCGCTTGCACAAGACGATGCGTGACGGCGCCTGCTTCAGCGCCCATTCCACCAGGCCGGCGGGCAGGTGGACCAGATTCCCGTCGGTGATCACGGCATCGGTCTCGCGCAGCAGCGCCAAGGCTCCGTCATGATACACCCGTACCCCAGTGCGGCGCAGTATCTCCAGCGAGGCGCGATGGACAATCTCGCATTGCTCGTGAGTCAACATGTTCAGGTGGGGAAAGGCAACGATGTTTTGGGACATGGGATTCTCCATAGAATCATCAAGTTCTGAGCGCTGAAGCTCCTTGACAATCTGACAAGTTTGTGGTATCATACAAGTAGCAGTCGGGGGGTCCGTGGCCTCCTCGGAACACCACCGGGGACTAAGCGGGCCTTGGGCGCAAGCTACCCCGACCGTTTTTTATTGCCTTAACATGCCTAACAGCGCTTGTTCTGTGACGACCTGGTCGGGCGGCTCCTGACCCCGAAAGACCGCTAGCGCGCGCCGGTGTGCAGGTGACTTCTTGCCCACCCGTTGGAACCTTACCCGTGCCTTATCAAAGCCCGAATCCACCTGGTAGATGCGGGATAACAACCAGCCTTTGATTTCATCCTCGTATCCTTCGTACTCGACATCAATCACGATCCGATCTATCCGCTCCAGCGCGTCTCGCAGCAATAGAAAAAGCGCGGCTGAGAAAAGCAATATCGCAGCGCGGGTTCTCGACTTGCCCTTTTGTCTCAAATACTGAACCAGGTTTCGTTTCGCCGCAGCAGGTATCCGGATCGCATGCTGAATGTCGTTAGAGAACGCGAGAACCGTGTCCTTAGCCAGGTTGTCCATTTTACCGCTTTGATCTATCTCCACATCAGGCATGACTGCCCGCCTGACTGCAAGATATAGCACACTCCTCGATTTCCAGTTCCGTGCCTCCCGTAGTTCCTTCAGTTACAACAATTCCCGTTTTAGGATCGCACCGCCGTAAAACAGGCGGTGCTGGTCGTTTTTTGCCCCAGCATCGGCTCTTTTAGGCCGATGCGCAAAGCGAAAATCACCCTCCCCTCTACAACGCTGCCAGCATCTCTCGCACCTTGTCCGCCCATTCGGGTGGCAAGGCCGATGTGTCTGGGGCGCGCTCGCCGGAGAGCACCGCGTTGAGCACGCGGCCCAGCGCGCGGAATTCGGGGGGCGCGTTGGGGTCGGTGGCTATGGTGTGGGTGAGGCCGTGGAGCTGCTCCGCCAGGCCGGGCGGCGCGTCGGGCGTGCAGGCCAGGGCGACCATGCCGAAGAGATTGTCCAGGCTCATCGCCCCCTCCCCCGGCCCCCTTTCAAGGGTAGGTTTTTAGGTCGTGACCGCGACTTGAGCAGTGGCAGCCGGAA
>JACNHM010000334.1 GCA_014383605.1 Chloroflexota bacterium | reverse complement strand
CAAGATAAAGCCTTTCAGGTGTTTCATCATTATTTGGTTCCTTCTCTCGCTGGATCAGGTCTGGTAATGCTTGCCAGCATCAGTAGATCCGGATTTGCTCCTGCCGGACTGCCGAGTCCGGCAGAAAGGCACTGGACCTGGCAGTCTCCCGCAGGCTTCTTGGATCTACTGAGCATGGAATTTTCTCACGTAGAACTTCCGTCCTTCGTATTCCGTCTCGACGAGTTGACCCTGCGCGATCAGCCGGTGAACAACGGGCCAATCGGCCCCGGCCCGCGCCAGGAGCTCGGCGACGGCCTCCTCACGCATAGGATGCACGGCGGTGATGCTCAGCAGATCTTCCGGGGCATTTCCCGTGCAGGCGAAGGCGTTGCCCTCGTAGCCGATGAGATATTCCACCCGTTCCACCCTCTTGCTGAGGATCTGATAGGCCTGATTGAGGGCTTCTTCGTCAGGAGAGCGCACCCCCACTTCTGCGGGCGGCCTCGTGGGGATCGAGAGGTAAGCGCGGCCAGGCCTGAGTTCGGCCAGAAAATCGGCGACTGGCTGAAGATGCGCCCCGCTGTCGTTAACACCCTCAACGAGCATCGTCTCGGTGACCAGTTCCCCTGGATAGACTTCGGCAAACTCGAGCATCCCCTCCAAAATCGCAGTCAATTGCAGGGTTCTGTGCGGCCGATTGATCCGACGCCAGACGGCCTCTCGCCTGGAATCCACCTTCAGGGAGACCCAATCCGCTTTTGCCAGGTCTCGTCTCACGTCCTCGCGCCAGACGAGGGAAGCGTTGCTGATCACGGCGATGGGAATCCCCAGGGGGCGCAACAACTCGACGGCACGGCCAAGATTGGCGTCCAGGGTGGGTTCCCCATCGGGCACGAAGGTGAGATAGTCCACGGCTTCCCCGCGCTCTCGGGCCTTGGCGACTTTGTCCCGGACCTCTTTCAATACCTCCTCCGGTGGATAAAACGCGCGGCGCTCTACCTGCATCCTTGTGGTACGTCCCAACTGGCAATACACACAGGAGTAGGTACAGGCCTTGGGCGGGATATTGTTGATTCCCAGGCTGCGCCCCAAACGCCTGGAAGGGACCGGCCCGAAAGCGATCACCTTGATGATGCACTTCCCTCTGGTCATGCCGGCTTCAGGTCGAGCAACGGCGTGCCATTGATGGCATCCAGACCCCGCACCCGCAGCACGTTTCCCTCACCCACCCTTCAGCTTCTCCACGGCCGCAGCCAGGGCCTCGTTGACCCATCCTAGCTGCTTGGCGGCCAGGCTTATCTCCTCGGCCACGCCCTCCTGACCCACAGTGCGTGCCCTCTCCGCCCATTCCTGGAACTCGGCAGCGTGCTCGTCGTTGTGCTCTATCCAATGGGGCAGCAACACCTGTAGCTTGGCCAGATCGGTCATGGCGGCCATCTCATTCCTCCTCCTGCGGCACCAGGGTCACGGTGTGCTTCAGAAAATCAATCCGACCCAAACGCGCCCGCACCGTCTGCGCCTCCTCGAAGAAGGTGCTCAGCCGTACGCCATCCGCCGTTGGCTCCAGCAGGATCACGTCCCGCATGATCTCCTCTTCCTGCCCCTCACGGGCCAGATAGACCGTTGCCTGACACATATCACGACTCCTTCAACAGGCGGTTCAGTTCATCGGCTCCCACATAGCCCACCACCGCGATCTCCTGATCGGTGATCCCCTCCACCTCGGCCACGGCTTGGCGGATCTGCAAGACCAGTGTCACGGCCAGAGGGCAAAACGGCGACGAGGGACGGAAGCGATAGCGCACCACGCCGCTCTCCTCGTCCACTGCCAAGTCCTCGATGAGCCGCATGCGCAGCACGTCCACGCCTGTCTCCGGGTCAATCACCGTGGCCAGTCTGAGCAGTATCCGCTCACGCAGCGTTTGCTCCGTCATCACCTTGCCACCTCACTGAGGCGCATCCACATTGCCTTCAGTTCCGCTGTCACCGGCCCGTCACTGTAAGCGGTCACCGGCTGGCCCTGCACCATGGCCTCGGTGACCACCTGATCGAAAGGTACTCTTCCGACCAATTCGATCCCCTGTACGGCGCAGAAAGCGGCGATGTCGTCCGCCCGTGCCCGGTTCAGATCCGCCTTGTTGACGCACACCAGCGCCGGCACGCCGAAGTGGTTGGTGGTACCCACGATGCGCTCCAGATCGTGGATTCCGGAAACGGTAGGCTCCGCCACCAGCAGAGCCACGTCGGCTCCGGCGCTGGCGGCGATGACCGGACAGCCGATGCCCGGCGGCCCGTCCACGATGAGTAGATTGGCCTCTGTATCCAGCGCCCTCAGCCGCGCCTGCTGCTTGACCAACGTCACCAGCTTGCCGGAGTTCTCCTGTCCGGCAAAGAGATGCGCATGGAACAGCGGCCCGAAGCGGGTGTCGGAACAGAACCAGCGCCCTGCCGTTTGCTCCTCCATGCGGATGGCCTCGGCAGGACACTGGTAGAAGCACGAGGCGCAGCCCTCGCAGGCGATGTCATTTACCCCATAGACGTCATCGCCGGGGATGATGGCTTCGAAGCGACAAACCTCGGCGCATATCCCGCAGGCTGTGCACAGATCGGCGTCAATGACCGCCACCTGCCCACCGGCGAAGTCATGTGCCTCCACCTGCGTCGGCGAGAGCACTAACTCCAGATTAGCGGCGTCCACGTCGGCGTCGGCCAGGACGATGGGTATCTCCTGGGAAGCCAGGTGAGCCAACGCGGCGGCGACACTCGTCTTGCCTGTGCCCCCCTTGCCGCTGAGAATAACCAATTGTTTCATTCCCAATTTGCACTCCATAA
>JACNHM010000413.1 GCA_014383605.1 Chloroflexota bacterium | reverse complement strand
GCGTCAACCAACGCCGACGGGCGCAGCTCCAGCAGCAGGGTGCGCATCTCGGCCAGCGCGCCCCGGGTCAACTGGCGCAACTCCTCCAGACGTCGGCGGCCCTCCTCCGGGTTGCGCTCCCAGATACGCGGGAGCACCTCGGCGATCAGGCTGGCCGAAAAGAGCGTCTGGGTGACGGCGTCGTGCAGGTCGCGGGCCAAGCGGCTGCGTTCGGCGGCTACGGCGGAGCGCTCAAGCTGGGCAAAGAGCCGGGCGTTCTCCACGGCCGCGCCGATCTGATCGGCCATGGTTTGCAAGGTGGTGAGGTCATCTTGGTCAAAAGCGTCCAACTCAGTGCTCTGCACGTCCAGGGCGCCCACCACCTGGCCCCGCACCTTGATGGGTACCCCTAACTCGGAGCGGGTGTGCGGCAGCGTCGGGGTGGCATAGTAGCGGGGCTCGCGCGAGACGTCGTTGACCAGCAGGGGCTCGCCAGTGGCGGCGATCCAGCCCAGAATGCCTTCCTCGCCAATCTTGAGGCGGTCGCCCAACGAAGGGACACCGCTGATGTAGCCACCTACGCCAGCTTTCAGCACCAACTCATTGGTCTCCGTATCCACCAGGAAGATGCTGACATTGTAGTAGCCGAAGGCGTCTTTGACCAGGCGCACCACAGCCCACAGCAACTCATCCAGGTTGAGTACGGAGCTGATGTGTCGCCCGAGTTCGTTGATGGTCCGCAGCCGGGCCACCTGCTGGTCCAGGTGGCGGCTCACCCCCTCGGCGTATAGCTGGCCGAAGCGCCCGATCATGCGTCGCAGGCAGCCATCAAGCTGGGCGATGGCCTCTCGTGCCGTGGCCGAGCCGGGCAGGAAGGCCTGCCAGATGATGGGCAGAGCGGCGTCCTTGGATAGAAGCAGGGCCTCGATCACCTCGTTGATGTCGAAACCCATCTGCAGGCGGGTAAGGCTGACATCGGTGAGGTAGGCCTCCAAATCGGCGTAAGAACCGCTGCTCAGTGCCTCGATGATGGCCCACAGGCCACGCATCGTGGAGGCACGCAGCTCCTCCAAAGGCTGCTCGCGGTAGTGCGAATCCGGCAGGCGATGGACCATTTCCGCCCAGGCCGTGGCAATCTCTCCTCGGTAACGATCGAGCAGGGCGATCAGATTCGGATCCCTCTCAGTCTGTCCGGCCATTCCTTCTCGTCCTCCAGTCAGAAGGGCTTTTCCAGTAAAGCACACCTGTATTTTAACACGGAGCGGGGTGAGCGTCAACCGTGCTTTGCATCAAACTTCCACTCGCCTATGGCCAGAGTCAGCGACCAGGGGACTGCGGCGTCTGGCCAACGAAGGCGCGGGCGAAGGAGGCCCCGCCGTTGCCCCCAGCTTGCTGCAGCACGGCGTCGGTCAGCCGCCGACCCACAAGTGCTTCCATCTGGCGGCGCAATCCCCAGGAACCGGCCTCGATGTCGAGCAAGGCCATGCGCGCCCCACCAAAGTAGAGCACGCCGGGACGCTGCTCATCTTCAGACAAAAAACCACGGTACGTCAAGGGCATCCGCAACCTCCTTGGGGTGGGGGATCAGACCAGTCCGATATATTTTACCTCATCTCGGCCTCGAACTCAATTATGACTCTCCTGAAAAAACCTGGGCTCCGTAAGCCGGAGATGATTGAAGAGAGTGCATCAGTCGACTTACGGGGCGCAAGGAACTGCGCAATTGGGCCAAAAAAGAAGCAAAAAGAAAGCTACCATGTATTGGCTGGCCTCGTCTAACTCCTGTCTCATCTGGCTTTTTCGCTCTTTTGGCTTCCTCTCGCCCGACCAGATAACGATGGATACGCCGCACATTGCTCATGGCGGCTGATCCGAGCATGACGATACTGACGCGGGGTTGGCCTCGATGATCGTTCCATCAAAGTCGAATATGAGCAGGCCATCAGAGGTTGATTCGAAGATACTGCGGTATTGTGCTTCCCTTTCCCGAAGTTCCTCCTCCACCCGCTTGCGCTCGGTGATGTCTCTCCACGCGACGTGAAGAACCTTCTTGCGGCGTAGAGGTATGGCCGTGAGCAGTACTTCTACCGGAAAATCTGTGCCATCAACGGCGCGGTGCATCCACTCGAACCGCAGACTTCCCCCCCTGAACGCGGCAGCAGTCAGATGGCGCGCCTTTTCGATGGAGAGCCGTCCGTCGGGTTGCCTTTCGGGAGAGATATCATACGGGTGAAGACCCAACGCCTGCTCCTTGCTGGAACTACGCATCATCTCCACGGCGGCCTGGTTGCAGTCTACGAACACGTCTCCGTCGAAAAGGAGCATGGCGTCGGGCGACTTTTCAAAGAGCAAGCGAAACTTGGCTTCGCTTTCTCCTAGAGTCTCCTCAGACTGCCTGGGCTCGGTGGCATCGGCGGCTGCATTCACAGAGTCTATCACCTCCCAGTCCTCCATAAGCGGCTCATCTTCGGACAGAAAATCACGGTGCGTCAGAGACATTGGCCACCCCTTTGACGATAGGAAGGTCGCTATCCTTTACGCGCGGCGCAACCGTTCGTACGCTTGCTCCAGCTTCTCCGCGGCGGCCTCGACGGAGTAGCGCTGCGCCGTGCGCCGGGCCTGCAGCGCCAGCGCAGCTCGTTGCTCATCGTTTCGCAGCAAACCCACCACCGCGGCGGCGAAGGTCGCCTCATCGCCCTCGACCAGAACGCCATCCACGCCCGGCGTGAGCAGTTCCTCCGTGGCCCAGGTGCGCACCGCCACCGCCGGCAGGCCGGCGGCCAGCGCCTCCAACACCGACAGCGGTTGGACTTCCGACCAGGAGGTGAGGGTGAACAGA
>JACNHM010000584.1 GCA_014383605.1 Chloroflexota bacterium | reverse complement strand
GCGACGCGCTGGGTGAGCACGCGCGTCTTGCCCGAGCCGGGGCCGGCCAGAACGAGCACAGGGCCGTGGACGGTGGTCACCGCCTGCCGCTGGGCGGGATTGAGGTCAGCCAGGATGTCGGTCATGGGTGGACGCTGGCTCCACTGGGAACGTCACCAGCGGCGAAATCCTCGGCGGCAGCGCCGGGGGCGACGACCACGTTGCGGCCCAGCACAGCGCCCGCCGGGACGTGGGCGCGCTTGCCCACCAGCGTGATACCCGTGTTCAGCACCTCCGGCAGCGCCGCGTTGGGCGTGTTGTCGTCGCCGGAGCCGACCCGTGCGCCCTCGCCGATGACCACCTCTTTGTCCACGATGGCTCGATCCACCACCGCGCCAGGGCCGATGACCGTGTCGTTCATGATGATGCTGTCGCGCACCTCGGCGCCCGCGGCCACGACCACGCCGGGGCCGATCACCGAGCGCAGCACACACCCTTCGATGCGAGCGCCGTCGCAGAGCAGGTTGCCGACGACGCAGGCCTCGGCCCCCAGGTACACCGGCGGGCGCTGCTCCGAGCGGGTGTGAATGACCCAGCGCGGGTCGGAAAGGTCCAGGGCGGGGATGTCGGCCAGCAACCCCATGTTGGCCTCGTAGTAGGCGGGCACCGTGCCCACGTTGGCCCAGTAGCCTTCGAAGGTGTAGGCGTAGACCCGCTTGCGCCGCACCAGGGAGGGGATCGTCTCCTCGCCCAGATGGCGGTGGCGGCCGCCTGACCCCTCCAGCCAGTCGCCCAGCACCGCGGCGTCGAAGACGTAGATGCCCATGCTGGCCAGGGTGGAGCGGGTGCGGCGGGGCTTCTCCTCGAAGCGGGTGATGCGCCCGTCGGCGTCCATGGTCACCATGCCGAAGCGGTAGGTCTGGTGCGGGCTGACGGCGCGCACGGCCACGGTGACGTTAGCCTTGCGCAGCCGGTGGAACTCGATCATGGGCCGGTAGTCCATCTTGTAGATGTGGTTGCCAGCCAGGATGAGGACGTGCTCGGCGCCGCTCTCGCGCACGACGTCGAGGTTGAAGCGCACGGCGTCGGCGGAACCCTCTTGCCAGCCGCACTCCACGCCGGGGCTGCTCTGATAAGGCTGCAACAGCCGCACGCCGCCTTCGGCGCGGTCCAGATCCCAGGGCTTGCCGGCGAGGATGTGGTCGTTGAGCGTGCGGGGCATGTACTGGGTGAGCACAGCGACGTTGTAGATGCCCGAGTTGACGCAATTGGACAGGGGGAAATCAATGATGTGATACTTGCCGCCAAAGGGCACGGCCGGCTCGGCGCGGGTGGTGGTGAGGACATGCAGACCGGGGCCAGTGCCGCCGGCCAGGATCATCGCTAACACACTCATGCGGCTTCCTCCTCTGCGGCTGCGGCCCGGCTCGGCCTGACCGTAGCCCCGCTGGGGACGATGTGGTCGGCAAAGGGAGCAAAGTCGGTCTCGTCCACGTCCGAGTCAATCAGGACGTTGCGGCCCAGGCGCAGGCCCGCCGGGATGTGGGCGCTTTTGCCCACGACGGTGATGCCGGTGTCCAGCCGGTCGGGCGACTGCTGATTCGGCGTCATGTCCTCGCCCCAGCCCAGGTGCACGCCGGCGCCGACCACCACCTGTTTGTCCACCACGGCCCGCTCCACCACCGCGCCGGGGCCGATCCAGGTGTCGTTCATGATCACCGAGTCACGCACCACCGCGCCAGGCGAGACGTAGACGCCCGGCGACAGCACGGAGTGCTCCACGCGGCCGTGGATGGTGCAGCCGTTGCTGACCAGCGAGCGGATGATCTGCGCCTGGGCGCTGCATTTCACGGGCGGGCGCTCCTGGCTGCGGGTGCGGATCACCCACTGCGCATCCCACAGGTTGAGCGGGCTGTCGGGCTCGCACAACGCCAGGGAGGTCTGCCAGTAGGCGTCCACCGTGCCCACGTCCACCCAGTAGCCGTCGAACTGGTAGGCGTAGACCTTGTCCACGGGAACCATGCCGGGGATGAGGTGCTTGCCGAAGTCGAGGTCGGGTATCCGCCCGTGCTCCTGGCGCAGCCGCTGGGCCAGCTTCTCCACGTTGAAAAGATAGACGCCCATGTTGGCCAGCGTGCCCTTGTCCCGCGTCGGGGGCTTCTCGTGGAACTCGACGATGCGCCCGGCCTTGTTGGTGGTCATGATGCCGAAGCGGTCGGTCTCCTCCAGCGGCACGTTCATCACCGCCACGGTCAGGTCAGCCCCTTTCTCCTCGTGATAGGCAAGCATGGGCCGGTAGTCCATCTTGTAGATGTGATCGCCGGAGAGGATGAGGGCCAGGTCGGCCTGGCGGCTGCGCAGGTAGTTGAGGTTCTGGTAGACGGCGTCGGCGGTGCCGCTGTACCAGTCCTGCGAGCCGCGGGCCTGGTAGGGCTGGAGCAGCCGCACGCCGCCGCGCACGCGGTCCAGGTCCCAGGGTTTGCCGATGCCGATGTGCTCGTTGAGCGAATGGGGGCGGTACTGGGTCAGGATGGCGACGTCGTAGATGTGCGAGTTGACGCAGTTGGAGAGCGTGAAATCAATGATGCGATATTTGCCGGCGAAGGGCACCGAGGGCTTGGCCCGCTTGTCCGAGAGCACGGTCAAGCGGGTGCCCGCCCCGCCGGCCATGATCATGGCCACGACACGCATAGACACACCTCGTTTGGATAGGACACGGACAAACACGGAAAACGCGGAGGTTGTGAACCTGGGACTGATTATACCGCAAGATGAGAAAGCGGGCAAAGGTCAGGTGCAACGCACTTCGCAAGTGCGTTGCACCTTCGTTGGAAGCAATCACTTGCTCAAA
>JACNHM010000420.1 GCA_014383605.1 Chloroflexota bacterium | reverse complement strand
GAGAAAGACTGCGGAGTGACCGGGAGGTTTCTGGATAGTGGACGAGGCCAGGATTTGGCCAGCGGTATATTTTGTGTTATCATCGTTACTTAAGAGGTAAGGATGAATACACAAACTATACCAGTCGCCGTCGGATTAGGCAAGCGGGGTTCCCAGCTTCTCACTACGCTCTCCGGACAGGGGAAGATCATCTTCACCACCCCGGAGGCCCACCAGATCCTGGGCGGCTCCCGTTCGGCCACCTACAAGCTGCTTCATGACCTGGTACAAGGAGGTTGGCTCCACTCGCTGGGCAAGGGACGCTATCTCATCATCCCCCTGGAGGCAGGGCCAGAACGCCAGTATACCGTTCATGGATACCTCATCGCCCACCACCTGGCTCCCGAGGGATACATTGCCTATTGGACGGCGCTGCACCATCATGGCCTGACCGAGCAGATCCCTGGCACCATCTGGGTTGCCACCCCTCGCCGTCATCCGGCGAGAACCATTGCTGGCGTGAGGTATGCCTTCGTCACCTTGCGCCCCCACAAGATTCTCGGTCAGGAACAGGTGTGGCTTGATGGGCAACCAGTATCCATCGCCGACCTGGAAAAGAGCCTGGCGGACGCCCTGGATCACCCGGAACATTGTGGTGGCATCGGCGAGGTAGGAAAAGCGTTGACCACAGCAGTGACCGAGCGGCAGGTCAACCTGGAGAAATTGACTGACTATGCCCACCGGATGCGCAACGGGGCCATCTTCAAGCGGTTGGGGTATCTGGTTGAGCAACTATCGTTGCCGGCGGAAGACTTCCTGGAGCGCTGGCGTGCCGCGCTTTCAGCGGGCTACGCCCAGTTGGATCCAGGCCGTCCGGCAACAGGCCCGCTCAACCGCCGTTGGCGGGTGCAGGTCAATGTGCCCAAGGCAGAACTGACAGGCTGGATGGAGACGTAGGGAGTGATCACTGCAGCAGAGTTACAGCGGTTGGCGGCTCAGACTGGCGTGCGGCTCGAAATGCAAGAGCGCGACTACGCTCTGGGCTGGTTCTTGCTGGGTCTGTCTGAGACACCTGGCCTGTGCCAGGCATTGGCCTTCAAGGGGGGCACTGCACTGCGCAAGACGTACTTTCCTACCTACCGCTTCTCCGAAGACCTGGACTTCACATTGGTTCGGCCAGTAGAGAAGGACAAGTTGCAGGGCGGCGTTCAGGCCGTTTGCCATCAGGTGCAGAGCACATCCGGCATGCAGATGTGGATTGCCTTGTGGAAGCAGACCCGAGACGTCGCCGGGGAGGAAGCCTACCGCGCTCGGCTGGCCTATGTCGGACCTTTGGGACAACGGGGACCTGATCCTCCCCGGATCACGCTCGATCTGACCCACTACGAGTTATTGGTCCTGCCAGCAGCATTACGCCGTATCATTCATCCGTACTCAGACGCGCCACGGGCCCCCTTGCAGGTGCCCACCTACTGCCTGGAGGAAATGCTGGCCGAAAAGCTGCGCGCATTGCTTCGCCGCTGCTACCCCAGAGACATTTACGACGTGTGGTATCTGCTCAAGCACCATGACGAAGGCTTGGACCACTCGCTTCTTCTTCACGTGCTGGAGGAGAAATGCCGTCACAAAGGGTACAGCTTTTCCTCGGCCGAGGACTTTCTGCTCCCCGCCCGCAGGGTAGGGATGTCTGAAGCGTGGAACACATCGCTCCAGCACTTGGTCTCGTTTCCTCCCACTTATGAAGCTGTGATGACAGAACTTGAAACTCTGCTGCCCCACTGGCTAGAGCGACAAGCGTGAAGACCGACCTTATAGGAGGCTAACATGCGCTTTGGCATCATCACCATGCAACGGGAGGCCCTCATCCCCTCCGGGATGTCCATGCAAGAGGCGATGGTCTACATCGCCACCCTCGACCACGCCGACCTGGCGCGGCAACTGCACTCCCACGGCTTCAACCCCATCGAGCTGGGCGGCGACATGGAACTGTTCCTGCCCCAAAGCTTCGATCCGCTGACCATCGAACGGCTGGCCAGGCTCAAAGCGGGCAGCGGCGTCAGCTACACCGTCCACCTGCCCCTCTGGTCGGTGGAACCTTCCACGCCCCTGACCCCCGTGCGGCAAGGCTCCGTGCGTGCCCTGATCCACACCATCCACAGCACCCTGGTCCTGGAGCCGGAGGTCTACGTGCTGCACGCCACGGGCGCGCTGGCTGCCGAGTTCTACCGCATGAACCTGCCCAACCTGGCCAAAGCGCTCCTCCTGCGCCAGTTCCAGAGCAACGCCCGCCAGAGCCTGCAGACCATCCTGGCCGAGACCGGCATCCCCAGCCGGCAACTGGCCATCGAGACCGTGGAATTCCCCTTCGACCTGACGCTGGAGCTGGCGGAGCAGCTCGACCTGTCCATCTGCCTGGACACCGGCCACGTGCTGGTGGGCTTCTCCGGGCCGCTGGGCCTCGAAGAGGCCCTGGAACGCTGCCTGCACCGCCTGAGCGAGATTCACCTGCACGACGGGCCGTGGCAGGGGCCGCAGCGCCACATCGGCTACGGCCAGGATCACCAGCCCCTGGGCGCCGGCGACCTGGACGTGGCCCGCCTGTTGGACAGGCTGGCGGAGGCAGAATTCGACGGCCCCATCATCTTCGAGCTGACCGTCGGGCAGGCCCTGGCCTCGCTGGAGGTGATCCGGGCCATCCGTCCAGATGTCATAAGGCGTTGAGGCCCTAGAGCAGAGCCATCATGGAACGGGATATGCGCTGGTACGACCACATCGCCATCAACGTCTACTGGCTGGGGATCAACATCGCTTCCGGCGCCATCACGCCCGTGCTGCTGCCCTATCTGGTGGCCCTGTTCGCCCCGCTGGCGCTCAAGAACAGCTACCTGGCGACCATCCGCGTCATCGGCCTGGCCGCGGCCATGGCCGTCCAGCCCATGGCCGGCATGTTCAGCGACCGCAGCACACACCGCGCCGGGCGGCGACGCCCCTTCATCGTCGGCGGCGCCCTGTTCAACATCCTCTTCCTGTTCATCATCGGGGCCTCGCCGCTTTTCCTGGGCTCGACGTTGGATGGCTTCTTCCAGCCCGCCTTCGGCGTCACCGCCGCTTACGCCGTCCTGCTCACCGGCATCGTGCTCCTGCAGGTCTCCTCCAACGTCGCCCACGGCGCGCTGCAAGGGCTGATCCCCGACCTGGTGCCGGAGAACCAGCGGGGGCGGGCCTCGGGGGTCAAGGCGGTCATGGAACTCCTGCCTGCCTTTCTGGTCATCTTCGTCGGCCCGCTGGTGGACGGTGGCCAGATCTGGCTGACCGTGGGCATCATCATGGCCGGCTTCTTCATCGCCATGCTGATCACCGTCCTCACCGTACGCGAGGAACCGCTGCAGGAGAAGCCCGCCGGCCCCATCGGCGGGCGGATCGTGCGGCTGATCGCCCTCACCGTCATCTTCGTCGCCGTCACGCAGGCCGCCGTGTGGATGGTGCGCGCCAGCGGCACGCAACTGGCGCAGCGCGGCGCGGCGGTCGGCCTGCAGGTGGCCATCGTGGGCCTGGCGGGCCTCGTGGGCATGGCCGGGGCCATCTTCGTGGGCGTGTACGCTGGCGCCTGGGTGGGGATCGGCAAGGAGGCGCGCCAGCAGACCTCATTCATCTGGTGGGTGATCAACCGGCTGCTCTTCCTGGCCGGGGTGGGCTCCATCCAGGGATTTGCCCAGTACTACCTGGCCGACGTCCTGCACATCCCCAACCCGGCGACGATGACCACAGTGCTGATGGCCGCCGTGGCCATCTTTCTGATCGCCACCGCCCTGGGCGGCGGCTATCTGGCCGACCGCATCGGCCGCAAGCGGTTGGTGGCCTTCTCCGGCCTGATCGCCGCCGCCGGCACGGTCGTGCTGCTTTTTGCCACCAATCTGCCCCTGGTGATCGTCAGCGGCTGCATCATCGGCATGGGCGCGGGCGCCTTCATGGCCACCAACTGGGCCCTGGGCACCGACCTGGTGCCGCCCGAAGAGGCGGGGCGCTACCTGGGCATCTCCAACCTGGCCGGGGCCGGCGCCGGCATCGTCGGCGCCGGCATCGGCGGGCCGATGGCCGACTTCTTCAACGGCCTCCGCCCAGGACTGGGCTACCTGGTCATTTTCGGTGTGTACGCGGCGCTCTTTCTCCTGTCCGTGGCCGCCCTCACGCAGGTGAGGGAGAGAACGTGATACCCCGCAAAACGCTGCGGCAGCTCATCGGCCTGGCCGCCGTCCTGTGGCTGCTGGTCGGCTGCAGCCTGCCCGCGGTGGCGCCTGGACCGCCACCAGCCACCGCCACGCGGTCCACGATCTCCACGCCAACCGTGATGCCCACAGGCACGCCCCGCGCCGATGGCCTGTCGGCTGAACAGGCCGCCACGCTCAGCAGCCTGCAGCGGGTGGACGACTTCCCCCTCTACACCATGCGCTACCACGGCGCAACCGAGGAGCGGCTATCTTCTTTCGAGGATACCTCCGCGCCGCCGGCGTGGGCCTGTTCGCTGTTCGCCGCCCTCGGCGACGCCGAAAACGTGCTCTACGGCCGCAACTTCGACTGGGACTACAGCCCCGCCCTGCTCCTGTTCACCGGCCCGCCGGACGGCTACGCCTCGGTTTCCATGGTGGACATCGCCTACTTCGGCTTCGGAGGAGCCAGGGCGCACACGTTGACCGACCTGCCCCTGGCCGCGCGCCGCCCGCTGCTGGACGCGCCCTTTCTGCCCTTCGACGGCCTGAACGAGCGGGGGCTGGCCGTGGGCATGGCCGCCGTGCCGCCAGGGCAGATGGTTCCTGATCCAGGCCAAGAGACCATAGGCTCGCTGCGGGCGATGCGCGAGATGCTCGATCACGCCGCCGCCGTGGACGAAGCCGTGGCCATCCTGGAAGGCCACAACGTGGACGTGGGCGGCGGGCCGCCCATCCACTACCTGATCGCCGACCGCTCGGGGCAGGCGGCCCTGGTGGAGTTCTACCAGGGCCAGATGGTCGTCATCCCCCAGGAGACGCCCTGGCACCAGGCCACCAATTTCCTGCGCGCCACGGCGGGCGCGTCCGCCGCCGGGCAGTGCTGGCGGTATGACCGGATCAGCCAGCGGCTCGCGCAAGCTGCGGGCCGTCTGACCGCGCCGGAGGCCATGCAGCTCCTGGCCGGCGTGGCCCAGGGCAGCACGCAATGGTCTGTCGTCTACGGGCTGAGCAGCGGCGAGGTGAACGTGGTCATGGGCCAGAAGTACGACCGGCCGCTGACCTTCCGGCTGAGTTCCGTGGGGGAGTAGCGCGCCGCCGGAGATGGTTTTCTGATGAGTTATATCGGTTGGTAGTCTCCACTAACCGTGTTGACGCCAGTTCCGACCGCTTTCCAACCGCAGAGACCGCCGAGCACGCTGAGAAAACCAAAGAATCTCTGCGTGCTCCGTGTGCTCTGCGGTGAAGAGAGGACATCAACACGAAAGAGGCAGATCACCTATTGGTTCCATCGGCTCTAACGGCTGATGGACGCCAGAAGATAGCGACCACAGCCTGGTGCAGTGTTACCGAAAGAGGACAGCATGGGAAAGAGACGAGATCCTTCGCCAGTCAAGCTATCGCAGCCGCGCCAGACCGCCCAGGTCTGGTTGGCCGACGGCCGCGTCTACGAAGGCCCCGTGGGCACACCGCTGGAAACGTTCCTTCGCGCGGCCGAGCCGCATCCTGCCGTGCCCATCGTCGCCGCCATCGTGGACGGCCAACTGCGCGAGTTGACCTACCACGTCGAATCCGACGTGGAAGTGACGCCGGTATCCATGGCCACCGGCGACGGCATGCGCATCTATCGTCGCTCCCTCTCGTTCCTGCTGATCACCGCCGCCCACGAGTTGTTCCCCCAGGCACAGGTGATCGTGGATCACTCCGTTCCCTTCGGGGGCTACCACTGCCGCCTGGAAGGACGAACACCGTTGACTCAAGAGGAGCTGGCCCAGCTCGAAGAGCACATGCGCAGCATCGTCGCCACAGACGCGCCCATCCGCAAGGAGCGCATCCCCCTGCACGACGCCGTGGCCCTGTTCAGCGAGCGGGGCGACGACGACAAGATCCGCCTGCTATCCTACCGCCAGAAGGACTACCTGACGACCTACAAGCTGCGTGGCGTCCGGGACTACTTCCACGGCTACATGCTGCCCTCCACCGGTTATTTGCGCTGGTTTGCTCTCCGCGATTACCCGCCTGGTTTCATCCTGCAATACCCACGCGAGACCGAACCACTGCGGCTGCAACCATTCCTCGAGTATTCCAAGCTGGGCGCTGTCTTCCACGAGTACGGTGATTGGACGAAAGTCATCGGCGTGCCGGACGTGGGGGCCTTGAACCAGACCATCGAAAGCGGGCGTATTGGCGAGGTTGCCCTGGTCGCCGAAGCGCTGCACGAGCAGCGCATCGCCCGCATCGCCTACGACGTCGCCCAGCGGCGGGGGGAGATACGGCTGGTGCTCATCGCCGGCCCCTCGTCGTCCGGCAAGACCACCTTCGCCAAGCGGCTGGCGGTGCAGCTCATGGCCAACGGCGTGCACCCCGTGGCCTTGGGCCTGGATGATTACTTCGTGGACCGGGAGCACACGCCGCGGGACGAAAACGACGAGTACGACTTCGAGGCCCTGGAGGCGCTGGATCTGGCGCTGTTCAACGAGCAATTGCTGCAGCTCATGGATGGCCAGGAAGTCATGCTGCCCCACTACAACTTCCGCACGGGCCGGCGGGAGCCGGGGGAGACGCTGCGCCTGACGCCGGATCACGTGATCTTGATCGAGGGCATCCACGGGTTGAACCCCGATCTGGTGCCCCAGGTGCCGCCAGAGCGCCTCTACCGCATCTACGTCTCGGCCCTGACACAACTCAACGTGGACCGGCACAACCGGGTGCCCACCACCGACACCCGCCTGATTCGCCGCATCGTGCGCGACGCCACTTCCCGCGGCTACACGGCCCAGCAGACCATCGCACGCTGGGCCAGCGTGCGCCGCGGCGAGAAGCGCAACATCTTCCCCTACCAGGAGCACGCCGACGTCATGGTCAACACGGCGCTGGTGTACGAACTGGCCGTGCTCAAGCCCTTCGTCGAGCCTTTGCTGTTGCAGATCGAACGGGGAGCGCCCGGATACGTGGAGGCGCGGCGGCTGCTGGCCTTCCTGAAATGGTTCCTGCCCTGCAAGCCCGACCTCGTCCCCGACAACTCCATCCTGCGGGAGTTCATCGGCGGCTCCATCTTACAGGACTTCCGCCCCTGGCAGTGGCAGAACGGCTAGACGGCTTGCCGGGCGTGACGGTGCGCCACGAAACGACCACAGATTTCACAGATTACACGGATATAGGTAGTCTCAGTAGATCCAAGAAGCTCGCGGTGGACTGCCAAGTCCACCGCCTTTCTGCCGGACTTGGCAGTCCGGCAAGAGCAAATCTGGATCTACTGAGTCTCCCCCAACTGTGTTGACGCCAGTTTCGGCCGCTTTTTGACCACAGAGATCGCCAAGAACCCTGAGGAAACCAGAAGATCTCGGCGTGCTCCGCGCGCTATGCGGTAAGGGAAAAGCTATCAACACGGAAGAGAGACCACCCGGATACAGAGAGGACGGCCAGCAGTGAAATCGGTGACGTCTGTGGTTGAATGCAAACACAAGCCCTGCCTCCCGCATGGGGAAGCAGGGCTCTGCTGTCAGCACGTGGACGAGGCCAGGCTACGACCGCCGCTTGCGCCGCTCTTCGTCCCTGTCCTTCAGGAAGATGGACAGCACGATGCTGACCACACTGACCACCAGCGCGCCGAGCACGGCATCGGGCCAGAAGCCACTGACCCAGAAGGCGATGTTGAACTGGTCTGCCAGCCAGGAGGTCAGCAGCAGCATCAGGGCGTTGATGACGATGGTGAACAGCCCCAGGGTGAGCACTTGCAGCGGGCAGGTCAGCAGCTTGAGGATGGGCCGGATCAGCGCGTTGACCAGGCCGAAGATGAGGGCCACGATGAGCAGCGCCGGCCAGCCCTCGTAGCCGATGCCCGAGACCAACGCCGCAGCAGCCCACAGCGCCGCAGCGTTGATCAGCCAGCGAATGATGAGACGGGTCATGAGCGAACCTCCTTGCTGATTTCAGGTGGAAACCCATCACAGGTTTCCGGGGCCGATAAACTGCCTGATTGTACACGCGTTGCCGCCGGTGCGCAAGTACGAGCACCACTATCTACTACGAAAGACGAGCCGGAAAGTCGCGTCGCAGAGCGCCCTGCCGCTGTGATCGCTCAGGTGAGCGAATGCTGAAGAGGCCTTCTTCCCTTTTTGCCCAACTTGGTGTACAATGTTCCGGGAAAGGACACCTCACCCCATGCGGCTCAAGCTGGCGCTCTTCGATCTGGATGGCACGCTGAAACAGGTGCGTGACCCCTACGTCTACCTGCACCAACGGCTGGGAACCTGGGAGCAATCACAGGAGTTCTTCCAGATGGGTCTGGAAGGCCACATTTCCTACGCCGAATGGCTGCGACGAGACGCCGAACTGTGGGCCGGCCAGCCCGTGGAGCGCATCATCGCCCTGTTCCGGGCCAATCCCTACGTGCCCGGCGCGCGTGAGGTGCTGCGGGCGCTCCAGCAGGCTGGCGTGACCGTGGCCCTGATCAGCACGGGGCTCACCCTGCACGCCGAGTTGGTGCGGAGTGAGTGCGGCCTGGAATATGCCTTCGCCAACGAAGTGCTGGTGGCCGGCGGTCGCCTGACGGGCGAAGCGGTGGAGCGAGTGCCGGAAGGCGGCAAAGGAGCCATCGCCGACCGGTTGATGGCCGAGTTGGGAGTACCGGCCGATGCGCTGCTGGCCGTGGGCGACAGCACGTCGGACATCGCTCTCTTCGAACGGGCCGGCGTCAGCGTGGCCGTGAACCCTTCGTCCGACGAGGTGCGCGCCGCAGCCGACATCGTGCTGGAAAAGCCAGACCTGCGCCCCCTGCTGCCGCGGCTGGCAGCTTTGCTCACCACAGATTGCACTGATTGCACTGATTTCTGATCTGCTCTCCGTGCCATCTTGGAGATCTGTGGCGATTTGTGGTAGTACCTCAACACGGTGATTCTGATAGGTTATGAATGGGACGCAGCGTCCCCTATCCTGCTTTTCGTCGACACGTGCAGAGCTATCGTCCTCATCACAACTATCAAAACCATTCTGATCAGGTAGTAGTCTCCCCTAACCGTGTTGATGCCAGTTTCGACCGCTTTTCAACCGCGGAGACCGCCGAGCACGCTGAGAAAACCAAAGAATCTCTGCGTGCTCCGCGTGCTCTGCGGTGAAGAAAGGACCTCAACACAAAAGTGGTAGACCACCCGATTTGTTATGGAACGAGAGGTGATCTGTGCTTGCTGAGCTTCACATCCAGAACTTCGCCATCATCGAAAACCTGCATCTGGCCCTGGGCGCCGGCCTCAACGTGCTCACGGGCGAGACCGGCGCCGGCAAGTCCATCATCATCGAGGCCGTGAGCCTGCTGCTGGGCGAGCGGGTCGATCAGGAAGTGATCCGCGCCGGCGCCAGGCGGGCGCAGATCGAAGGCGTCTTCATCCCCGAACCCCACGTGACTGCCGCCCTGGCCCCCTTGCTCACCGAGCACGGGCTGGAGGGCGATAACGATGAGCTGATCCTGGCCCGCGAGGTGCGCCGCGGCGGCCGCAGCGTCAGCCGCGTCAACGGACGGGCCGTCTCCTCGCAGCTCCTGCGGGAGATCGGCGAGCTCCTGGTGGACATCCACGGCCAGGGACGACACCTCTCGCTGCTGCGTGTGCGGGAGCACGTCAACCTCCTCGACCGCTACGCCGGGCTGGAAGAGCCGCGCGCCGACTTCGCCGCACAGACGCGGGCGCTGCGCCGCGTGCGCCAGGAGTTGACCGCGCTGCGCCGCGACGAGCGAGAGCTGGCCCGCCGCGTCGACCTGCTCACCTTCCAGGTCAACGAGATCAACGCCGCCCAGCTTGGCGAAGGCGAGGAAGAAGCTCTGAAGGCGGAGCGCAACCGTTTGGCCAACGCCGAGCAGTTGACGCGCCTGACCGACGACGTGTGTCAGGCCCTGGAAGAGGCGCCGGCTGAACAGGCGTCAGCCCTCGACCTGCTGGGCCAGGCCATCCAGCAACTGAGTAAGCTGGAGCGCATTGATCCCACCCTGCAGCCGCTCCGCCAGGAGGCCGAAAGAACGGCCGAGGCCTTGCAGGAGCTGGCCCGCTCTCTGCGGGCTTACGGCAATGAGATCGAATACTCCCCGCGGCGGCTGGCGCAGGTGGAGGAGCGGCTGGGACTCATCTACAGCCTCAAGCGCAAGTACGGCGATTCCATTGCCGAGGTGCTGGCTTTCGGCGCGGCCGCGCAGCAGGAGTTGGACAGCATCACCCACGCCGAGGAGCGCATCGAAGAGCTGGAGGCGGAGGAGGAGCAACTGCTGCGCGCCCTGGGCAAGCTGGGCGCGCAGCTTTCGTCCCGACGGCAGGAAGCCGCCGAGCGGCTGGCCGCGGCGGTGGAAACCGAGATGGCCGACCTGCGCATGGCGCGGGCGCGCTTCGGCGTGGCCATCACGCAGGTGGATGATCCGACGGGCGCCCACGTGGACGGCCGCCGCCTGGCCTTCGACGCCACAGGGCTGGATCGGGTGGAGTTCCTGGTCTCCGCCAATCCCGGCGAGCCGCTGCGTCCTCTGGTCAAAGTCGCCTCCGGCGGCGAGACCTCCCGCCTGATGCTGGCGCTGAAGGCAGTGCTCAGCCACGCCGACGCCACGCCGACGCTGATCTTCGACGAGATTGATGCCGGCATCGGCGGCCGCGTGGGAGCCACGGTGGGCCAGAAGCTGTGGCGGCTGACCGCCCCGCCGGCGGATGCGCCCTCCCCCTCGCCCAGCCACCAGGTGCTCTGCGTGACCCATCTGCCGCAACTGGCCGCCTACGGCGATACGCACATCGAGGTGAACAAGCGCGTCGTGGGCGAGCGCACCATCACCACCGCCGAGCCGATCGGCGGCGAGGCCCGTTTGCAGGAACTGGCGCAGATGCTGGGCGCCGAGACCGACGCCGGCCGCCAGTCCGTGCAAGACATGCTGGTCGAAATGGCGGAGATGAAATCCAAAATCCAAAGCTCAAAATCCAAAACCCTTTCCGGAAACGGCGGTTGAAAGAGGCAGGAGCTTTGAGCTTTGAACTTTGAACTTTGAGCTTTGAGCTTTGAGCTTGGCGGGCACGCTTTCCGCTGTTCCGCTGACAGACTTGAAGGAGGATGAATTGATCCACAAAAATCGTCTGGTACAAACGTTTCTCGACCTGGTGCGCATTGACAGCCCCAGCGGGCACGAAGAGGCCATCGGCCGCGAGCTGGCGGCGCGTCTGGTCGCGCTGGGACTGGCCGTAGAGCGCGATGCCTCCGGCAATGTCTTCGCCTGGCTCGATGGCGAGCAGGCCGCCGGCGACTGGCTGATGGTCAGCGCCCACATGGACACCGTGGGCAAAGACCGGGGCATCACGCCGGTGATCCGCGACGGCGTGATCCACTCCGACGGCACCACCATCCTGGGAGCCGACGACAAATCGGGCGTCGCCGTCATTCTGGAAGTGTTGCAGGTGCTGAAAGAGCAAGGGCTGCCGCACCGCCCGCTGGAGGTGCTCCTCACGGTGGAAGAGGAGACCAACATGGGCCGCCAGGGCCGGATTGATCTGGCCCGCCTGCGGGCGCGGGAAGGGCTGGTGCTGGACAGCGGCGGCCCCATCGGCACCTTCATCGTCAGCGCTCCTTCGCAGAGCAAACTGCTCGTGACGGTGCACGGCCGCGCCGCGCACGCCGGTTCGGAGCCGGAAAAGGGCATCAGCGCCATCCGCGTGGCCGCCGAGGCCATCGCCGCCATGCCCTTGGGCCGCATTGACGAGGAGACAGTGGCCAACATCGGTGTCATCGAGGGAGGCACGGCCAGCAACATCGTGCCCGAGAAGGTGACGATGAAAGGCATGACCCGCAGCCGCAACGAGGCCAAGCTGGAACACCAGAAGGCAGCCATGATACAGGCACTGGAAGAAGCGGCTGCCCGTCACGGGGCTACGCTGGACATTGAGGTTGAGTATCCTTATCGCCGCTACGTCGTGGCCGAAAATGCACCCATCTACCGTCAGGTGGAGGCCGCCGCTCGCCGTCTGGGCCTGGAACCGCTCCCCGTAGCCAGTGGCGGCGGCTCCGATGCCAATATCTTCAACCACACCGGCATCCAGAGCGTGCCGCTGAGCACCGGCATGGCCGATGTGCACACCAAGCGAGAGCACATCGCCATCGCCGACATGGTCGGCTGCGCCCAGTTGCTGCTGGAAATCGTGCGGCAGTGAGCGATATAGAACAACCGCATCTGGAGGAAACCGATGACAGTGGACACTCTGACCATTCCGATCCGAGAAACTCTGTTTGAAAGCCTGAGGGGACTGGGAGATCCGGAGAAGGTAGCTGAGGCTGCTTTGCGCCGCTATGCTGTGGACAATTGCCTACAGCACATCGAGCAGGCAGAGCGGAGAATCGCTGTTTACGAACAGCAATATGGCCTGGACTACGCCACATTCAACCGGCGTATCTGCACTGATCAGGAATTCCTGGACGCCGTTAACCAGGAACATCCGCTGTGGGAAGCGGACGCCATCGAATGGGTGCATCGCATCGAGGAGGCGCAAGCATGGCGGGAACGACTGTAGTCGAACGGTTCCTCGCTGAGCTGGAGACCCTGGTCGCCGATGTTGCCGGAGGTCATCAATGATCGAGTGGCTGCAATCGCTGTTGCTATCGCTCGTGCCCTGGGGGGAAGACCTCATCGTCGGGGTGCAGTCGTGGTCAACGCCCTTCCTCGACGGCCTCTTCGCTGTCTTCTCTTTCCTGGGCGACGAGGAATTCTTCCTGTTGTTGCTGCCGCTGGTGTATTGGTGCTTCAGCAAGAAGATCGGACGCTGGCTGGCTTACGCCCTGCTGCTCTCCACCTATCTCAACAGCCTCATCAAGCACATCTTCCTGATCCCCCGGCCTTCGGACCCTCGCGTCCGCGTGCTGCGGCCGGTGGACCCGCCCAATCCCTCCTTCCCCAGCGGCCACGCCCAGAGCGGCGTCGCCGTCTGGGGCTTCCTGGCCAGCAGAGCGCGCCAGGCCATCGTCTGGGCGCTGATCGTTCCTCTGGTGTTCCTGATCGGCTTCGCCCGCATCTACGTGGGCGTGCACGATCCGGTGGCCGTGATCGGCGGGTGGATCGTGGGCGTCATCTTCCTCGCCCTGTTCCTGTGGCTGATGCCACGCGCCGAACAGAGTCTGGGCCGGCAGCCGCTGGCGCTGAAGCTGGCCCTGGCCATCATCCTGCCCATCGCCGGCCTCTTCCTGCACCGGGCAGACATACGCGGCCTCTATCCCGCCCCCGATGCGGCCACGGTCATGGGCACCATCCTGGGCATGAGCGTGGGCTTCTTGTTCGAGCCCCGTTGCATCCGCTTCCGCGTGGACGGCCCCTGGTGGCAGCGGCTGCTGCGCCTGGTCGCGGGCCTCCTCATTACGCTCATCTTCTGGCAAGGGCCGAAGCTGCTCCTGCCAGAGGAGATGGCCCACGGCCTGGCCATGGCCTTGCGCTTCCTGCGCTACGCCGGCACGGGGCTGGCGGCCATCCTGCTGGCCCCCTGGCTCTTCGTCAAGCTGCGCCTGGCCCAGACCGAAGCGAGATCGTGAAATGACCGAACTGCTCAAACAAGGCTTGATCATCACCGTCATCGGCATGGGACTGGTCTTCGCCGCCCTGGCGCTGCTCTGGGGTCTCATGGTCGCCATGCAGCGGTTGTTTCCGCCGGGCGAGAAACCTTTCGCCGGCCTGTGGCGGCGCCGGCGAGATCAGGCTGCGACACCGGTGATAGAAGAAACGCCCCTTGTGCCCATCGCCGAGGCCCAAGCCGGCCCCACGGCGGCAGAACTGGCGGCCATCATGACCGCGCTGGCGCTGTGGCGAGAGGAAGAAGCCGCCGAAGAAGCCATCGGCTGGCGACTGCCGCCGCTGCTCACCCGCTGGCTGGCCGTCGGCCGCAGCCGTCAACTGCAATCCTGGTCGCCGCGCCGCTGATCAGGCCGGCGAGAACTGGGCAGTCGCCTTGGCCCCGTTCTCGCCGGCAGAAGCGCGCTTGAGGTAAGGCGCGAGGAGCGG
>JACNHM010000329.1 GCA_014383605.1 Chloroflexota bacterium | reverse complement strand
CAGAGCGGGCGATGGGATTCGAACCCACGACCTTCTCCTTGGCAAGGAGACGTTCTACCACTGAACTACACCCGCATCATGTGTTCGGCGTTCGGCGTTCGGGGTTCGGCGTTTGTTGTCTGCAACTCCGAACCCCGAACTCCAAACTCTGAACTCGATGGACCCGGCCGGATTCGAACCGGCGATCTCCTCCGTGCAAAGGAGGCGCCTTCCCACTAGGCCACGGGCCCCGACCGATTTCGGATTGCAGATTGTGGATTGCGGATCTGTCTGCGCAATGTGGTTCAATCCGCAACCCGAAATCTGAAATCCGCAATCGAGTGTGCCGACGAGAGGACTCGAACCTCCACGCCCTGAGCGGGCAACAGATCCTAAATCTGCCGCGTCTACCATTCCGCCACGTCGGCAGAACCCTCTGCCGGAAGGGACCCCATGTCGGCAGCTTGCCTCACAAAGGGCAGCCGGCCGTACCCCCGATTCTGTTCTGGCCGTCATCTGTCTCAGGATGCTCAGGAGAACATCCTGGCGGCTCCTGGCCTGCGGGGCGTTACCCCGCTTCACCGTCGCCGCTGCGGTGAGACCAAACAAACAAGATGCAAGAGGCAAGAAGCAAAAGGCAAGTAGTACACACTGGCGTCTTGCATCCTGCATCTTGCATCCTGCTTGCCTGGCCCCCTCACCTTGCTCCCGGTTGCACGCTCGCCCAGCCGGCCGCATCGCTGCGACCGCTGGTGGGCTCTTACCCCACCGTTTCACCCCTCACCCGCAACGCGGGCGGGTCTGCTCTCTGTTGCGGTTGTAGTCACCCGCCGGTTACCCCGCGGATGCCCCCACTTACTGTTTCGTGGGGCAACCTCGCCCGTCCTTCGGGACGGGCCGGGAGTCGGGAAGTTCCTCTGCTCAGCCAAAGCTGAACAGCGACGGCTCGCCGGCTGCCTTTTGTCCTCGATAAGGCGCGCTGGATTGTTAAACCATCCTCTGTCACCGGGCGATTATACCACAGCCCCGCCGTGCTGTCAACTCGCGCCCATCTTCACGACGATGTCGCTGATGACATTTCCGGCCTCGTCCCCTCGGTCGGCGGCATTGCTCAGATGGCGATAGACCTCCCGCAGCTTGAGCATGTTCATGATGTGGTGCACATCTTCGGGGCCGGAGAACAGGTCGGCAATAGCCTCCCGGTACACTCGCTCCACGCGGTTCTCCAGGGCCTTGGCCCTCTGGGCATGGTCCGCGGCCACGCCAGGATGCTGCTCCAGCCGCTGCATGGCCAGGTAGATTTCGTTGCCCGCTTGCACCAGCAGCGATACGATCCGCCGCATGTAGTCGTTGGGCTCCACGTTGAGGATTTCCATCTCCTCTACGGTCGTGTGTGCGTAGTCGAGCACGTCGTCAATGGCTCGCGACAGGGCGAAGATGTCCTCGCGGTCAATGGGCGTGACGAAGGTACGGTTCAACTCGTCAATCAGGATGCGCCGCAATTCGTCTGCTTCTTTTTCTGCGTCGTCAACCTTCTTGGCCTTGGCCGGGGCTTTGCGTTTCATGTAATCTTGCAGGTACTCCAGCCCTTGCAGGGTGATCTTGGCCTGTTCGGTCAGCAGGCGGATGAAATTATCTTGTCGTGGTCGGAAGAAATCTCGTAAACCCATGCGACTCTCCCCTCTCTCCTGAGAGGCTCATGGCCCAATATTCACAAAACTCAGGCCCAGATACAGCAGCGCGGCCATGGCCGCGCTGGCTGGAATGGTCAGCAGCCAGGCCAGAGCGATCTCTCGCATCACGCCCCAGCGCACTTTGGACACCCGCTCGCCAGAGCCCACGCCCAGAATGGCGGAGCTCACCACGTGCGTCGTGCTCACCGGCCCGCCTAGCAAGGCCGCACCCAGGATGACCGCCGCCGCCGCCGCCTGCGTGGTGAAGCCATGGATCGGGCGGATCTTGTAGAACTTCGTCCCCAGCGTGCGGATGAGCCGCCAGCCGCCGGAGGCGGTGCCCAGCGAGATCGCCGCGGCGCTGAGGGCGATCACCCACCAGGGCACCCGGAAGTTGGGCAGGTAGCCAGTGGTCACCAGGGCCATGGTGATGATGCCCATGGTCTTCTGGGCGTCGTTGGTGCCGTGGCTGAGCGCCAAAGCCAGCGCTGTGACCATCTGCAACCGCTTGAACCAGTGGTTCACCCGCGGCGAAGCGCCGCGGACCAGGAACAGCACCAGTTTCATGAAGGCATAGCCCACCACCAGGCTCACAAGCGGCGAGAAAAAGAGGGCGAGGGCGATCTTGCTCACCCCATCCAGCTTGATCACGCCCAGCCCCGCCTCCAGGCTCGCCGCGCCGACGATGCCGCCCACCAGCGCGTGCGAAGAGCTGGACGGGATGCTCAACAGCCAGGTGACCACGTTCCAGATGATGGCGCTCAGCAGCGCGGCCAGGATGACCTTCGTGGTCACCGAGTTCGGGTCCACTACCTCTGCACCGACCGCTTTGGCCACTGCCGTGCCGAAGAGGAACGGGGCGGCGAAATGGGCGATGGCGCTCATACTCAACGCCTGGCGCGGCGACATAGCCCGCGAAGAAATCATCGTGGCCACGATATTGCTGCTGTCGTGGAAGCCGTTCAGGTAATCGAACAGCAAGGCCACGCCGATGAGCGCGAACACCGGGACGGGTAAATCCAGCAACTTGTTTCTCCTGCGAGCTTCCTCTCGCTGCTCACTTCTCCCACGGCCAAGCGGCCCGCGCGCGGCGCGATGCTCACGGCCTCGATCTGCGGCCAGCGGGCCTGGATCTCGTCGCCGAGCTGCCCCAGCATGGCCTCGGCCATCTCGGGGTAGGCTTCGT
>JACNHM010000226.1:2481-14228 GCA_014383605.1 Chloroflexota bacterium | reverse complement strand
GGATCTTCGGCCCCATCCGCCGCAGCGGGGCCTGGCAGGTGGCCGACGAGGAGATCTGGCTCTTCATCGGCGACGTGAGGCTGGATATGACCCAGGCGGAGATACCCCCAGGCGAGGCACACATCCGCGTCTTTGCCTTCATCAGCAATGTCCGGCTGCTGGTGCCGCAAGGCGTGGGCGTGTCCGCCTCCTCCATGGGCTTCATCAACGATACCCGCGTGTTGGGCAAGAAGAAGGGTGGTTTCGTGATCCCCTCGCACGTAACCAGCGACGACTACGAGAGCGCCGAGCGCAAGGTGCACGTGGAGACGATCTCCTTCATCGCCGATGTGAGGGCGGTGCAGGCGTAGAACGAGCGCCAAACGGGTAACGGCGAACACCGCCGGACGCGGACAAACGCGGATACCGCGGACGGGTCCATTCGGTGTCGGGCGAAAGTCGCCGGGGACAGTCACGTCCACGGCGAGCTTCTGTGATTCACTAAGACCATACCACTCTACGGACGCAAGAAGGGAAGAAGGTTAATGAACGTTCTGCTGATCTATCCGGAGTTTCCGGATACATTCTGGAGTTTCAAACACGCGCTCAAGTTCATACGCAAGAAGGCCTCCTCGCCACCGCTGGGCCTGTTGACCGTTGCCGCCATGCTGCCGCCAGAATGGCCCAAGCGCCTGGTTGACGTCAATGTGGCGAAGCTTACTGAGGAAGACCTGGCCTGGGCTGACTATGCCTTCATCAGCGGTATGACGGTGCAAAGGGAATCGGCACGTCAAATCATCGCTCGCTGCAAAGAGACAGGCCTCAAGGTTGTCGCCGGAGGACCGCTCTTCGCCAGTGAGCACGAATACTTCGAGGAGGTTGATCATTTCGTGCTCAATGAAGCCGAACTGACCCTGCCCCCCTTTCTGGCGGATCTGGAGCAGGGGTGCGCCAGGCGAGCCTACGCGACATCCGAGTTCCCTGATCTCCGGAAGACTCCGGTTCCTCTGTGGAAGCTGGCGGATCTGAAGCGTTACGCCTCGATGGCCATCCAGTTCTCCCGCGGCTGCCCCTACGACTGCGAGTTCTGCAACGTGACAGCGTTGTTTGGTCACCGGCCACGCACCAAGAGCGCCGAGCAGATCATCGCCGAGTTGGATAGCCTCTACAACCTGGGGTGGCGTGGGGGTGTCTTCTTCGTGGATGACAACTTCATCGGGAACAGAAGGTGTCTCAAGACCGAGCTGCTGCCTGCGCTGATAGAATGGCAGAAACACAAGAAGGGGATACCGTTCAACACCGAGGTCTCCATCAATCTGGCCGACGACGCTGACTTGATGCAGATGATGGTTGAGGCGGGGTTCAACTCGGTCTTTATCGGCATCGAGACGCCGGATGAGGACAGCCTGGCCGAATGCAACAAGAAGCAGAACCAGAACCGTGATCTCATCGAAGACGTGAAACGCCTCCAGCGAGCCGGATTGCAGGTGCAGGGAGGCTTCATCGTCGGTTTTGACAGCGATACACCTTCCATCTTCCAGCGGCAGATTGACTTCATCCAGAAAAGCGGCATTGTGACAGCGATGGTGGGTTTGCTGCAAGCCCCGCCGGGCACGAAGCTCTACGAACGGCTGAAGCGAGAGGGCCGCTTGCTCAGCCGCATGTCGGGGGACAACGTGGATGGCACAACAAACTTCGTTCCCAATATGAACCTTGACACGTTGCGCGAAGGATACAAGAGGATAATGGAGCATATCTACTCCGTCGGGCCTTACTACCAACGTGTCAAGACTTTCTTGCGAGAATACGAGCCGCCCAGAATCAAAGTCCCACTGGACTTCGGCTACATCCTTGAGTACGTCCTGGCCTTCTTCCGTTCCATCTACCACCTGGGCATCGTGGGCAAGGAGCGTGTCCATTACTGGAAGCTCCTGTTCTGGACCCTTCTGCGCCGCCCCAAGTTGCTGCCGCTGGCCGTCACGCTGGCCATTTACGGCTACCATTTCCGCAAAGTCTGCGAATTGCACATCTTATAGAAACTTGGCCGTGCCAACCGAGATGCCCGACAGTTGGGCCAGAGCTGAACGGTCACCATGCGCGAACCGCTGGCAGGAGGCAGGATCGCGCGAGATGCATTGGGAGGAGAAAAACATGAGCGATTGGCAAGATGATGATTGGGCCTCGCTGTTCTTGGTCACCCCCGATTTGCTGATGGGCCGAATCACCAGCGATTGGCGTAAGGAGCAAGAGAACAAGCCCATCAATCTGAACAGCAAGCTTTCGGCGGCGCTGAACAAGTGCCCGTCCCCGTGGATCAACGGCATCTGCAAACAACTGGGATTGGACCCCAAAGCGCTGCGGGCCAAGAAAAAGAAGGGGGACGCCATTCAGGATCACCTCACCGACCTGTCCAAACTGCGCCAGGTGCTGAAACCGCTGCCCGCCGCCAGCCGGCAAGCCCTGAGCTACGTGCTGGAGCAGGGCGGCTGGGTGAAGCTGGGCCAACTGACCCGCCGCTTCGGCACGATGGACGATGTGGGCTGGTTCTGGGGCGAGAACGAGCCGCCCGTCTCCCCGCTCGGCCAGTTGCGGGTGCGGGGGCTGCTCTTCGTGGGCAAAGTGGGCCTCGAAGGCCGCAACTACGGCGTGGCTGTGATACCCAAGGAACTGCGAGAGCCATTGGCTGAGCTGCTGGCCGAGTAAAGGGGGTATCTTTTGAAAAGGGCCGTCAGCGTGAGCCTGGGAAGTTCCACGCGTGACAGGCGAGTCGTCGTCCATTTCCAAGGCGAGCCCATCATTGTCGAGCGTATCGGCACCGATGGCGACGCGCAGAAAGCCCGCCGCCTGTTCGCCGAGCTGGACGGCCAGGTGGATGCCCTGGCTGTGGGCGGCGTGGACCTGTACTTCCGCCTGGGTGGTCGGGAATACCCCATTCACGCCGCGCTGAAGCTGGTGCAGGACGTGCACCGCACGCCTGTGGTTGATGGCCGCGGGCTGAAGCACAACACGCTGGAGCGGCGCGTGTTCGAGCTGGCCGAGCCGGCGCTGGGCGGCGTGCCTCACTTCCGCCGCGCCTTCATCCCGGTGGCTGTGGATCGCCTGGGCCTGGCCCGGGCTGTGGAAGACGTATCCGACGAGGTGGTCTACGGCGACCTCATGGTCGCCCTGGGCATCCCCATCGCCATACGGGGACTGGACCGCTTCTGCAAGGTGGCTCGGCTGCTTTTGCCTATCGTCAGCTACTTCCCCATGAGCCTGCTCTTCTACGGCAGTGGTGGGGAGGAACCTCAGCCCAAGTTCCAGCGCACCTGGGCGCAGGCCGATCTCATCGCCGGTGACTTCCTGTTCATGCGCAAGTATCTGCCCCATGACCTCAGCGGCAAGACGGTGGTCACCAATACCACCACCGAAGCGAACATCGAATTGCTGCGCCAGCGGGGCGTGCGCCTGGTGATCACGACGACGCCTTGCTACGAGGGGCGTACCTTCGGCACCAACATGATGGAGGCCGCCCTGACCGCCTATGCGGGCCAGGGCCGCCCGCTCAGCGATGCTGAGTTGAACGCTCTCATTGACGATCTCGACATCCGGCCCAGCGTGCATAGGCTGAACGAGTAGAACCGCTATGGGAACTCGCGGCGAAGTGCTGGTGGCCATCATGAACAACCCGCTGGACTTGGCCATTGCCCGCGATGAGCATTGGTATCGCATCCCGGTGTACAGCGTGGCCAAACGGCTCGAAGATCGCTGGCCGCCGCGCTGGCTGGCCTTCTACCAGACCAAGGTCTTCGGCGACGAAGCCCACGCCGTGAACTATTACGCCCGCGTGCTGGACGTTCGCCAGGTCTTTCGCTGGCAGCTTTTTCCCAAGGAGCCGCGTGATGCGAAGGGACAACGACGCTACTACCAGTTGATACTGTCGCCATTACAGCAGTTGGCACGGCCCATCGTCAGCCGACGCTGGCGGCGTATCATCTTCATTCCCACCACCTGGCGGAAGTTCGTGAACGCTGTGGAGATCAACGACCTGTACGACGAAAGCCCACTGGAAGACCGGCTGTGGGCCGAATTCAAGCGGCTGGAGATCAGCGCCGAGCGGCAGCGGTACGTGCCGGTGAAAGATCGCTTCTACGCGCTGGATTTTGCCATTTACTGCGGTTCGGGTAAGATTGACGTGGAGACCGATGGCGATACGTGGCACGCCGACCCGGAGCGCATCCCCCTGGACAATCTGCGGGACAATGACCTGGAGACTGTTGGCTGGAGGGTCCTGCGCTTCAACACCTATCACATCCAGGAGGAAATGGCCGAGTATTGCCTGCCCACCGTTGTGGAAAACATCCACCGGCTGGGCGGCGTGGAGGAGGGGAAGCTGGTGCCGCGCCGGATCACTCTGGATGGGCCAGATGGATGGCGGCAATTGACTCTGTTCGAGCATGGCATGCCAGCAGATGCTGCAGAATCTGTTGGCCCGCCGGAAACGAGCGGCGACAAAGATGCGGCAGGAGAGGTTGTGGTACGCTAGTTCAGGCAAGGAGAGACAGAATGGCAGGTGCATACGCATATTCGCCGGGTCGCCGTCTGGACTGGCTGGCCAGGCGATTGGTCAACCTCGATAGGCCCTACCTGATCACAGGTCCCCAGGCAGCCTATGAATACCATCGCTGGCTGACCCCACTGGAGAACCTGGCCACCCTGCAGGTCTATGCGGAAGATGTTCCCGTATGGCGCCAGGTGGATGGGGAAGGATGCCGCGTGTTTGAAGCCTTGCCCACCACGGCTCAGGTGCACGCGGTGCAGGCGGCCATCATCTTGGCCCCGACCCTGGAGCCGAAGAGGTACCGGCGCCGTCGGACTATTGATGAGCTGGCCTTTATTGCTCCTGAGGATCTTTGTCTTGACCTGGTGGAGCGAGCCCGGGGCGAAACCAGCCTGGCCGAGGCCGCCGCCATCCTCATTGCACAGCGAGACTCTCTGGCCTGGGACGTGCTGGTGGACGAGGCCGAGCGGCGCGGGCTGTCTCATCGCCTGGGCGCTCTTTTAGAGGCCATCAATGTCGAGATGGAAACAGGATTCGTCCCTCTGGAGGTCATCGAAGAACTCTATCACCGGGCCGGCGCGGGGCGTTCATTGCCAGAACAGATCGTCTATCCACCGGGGCGACACCAATCGGTCCCGTCCATATACCGACCGATTGCCGAACGCTGGGGCATCCACCTGACGTTGCCGCGCTACGTCATCAGCAAGGTCATCTTTGACCTTCACCTTCAGCCGCAGTGGAGTTGACTTTGTGGAAGAGCATCTGAGGCAAGACAGTGGTCACCAATACCACCACCGAAGCGAACATCGAATTGCTGCGGGAACGGGGCGTGCGCTTGGTGATCACGACGACGCCCTGCTACGAGGGGCGCACGTTCGGCACCAACATGATGGAGGCCGCCCTGACCGCCTATGCGGGCCAGGGCCGCCCGCTCAACGATGCTGAGTTGAACGCTCTCATTGACGAACTCGACATCCGGCCCAGTGTGCATAGGCTGAACGAGTAGAACTGACGCAGTCAACTTTGTCGTCATTAGGAGGCACCAGTGGTGCGCTACGATCCACAGAAGCATCATCGTCGTTCGATTCGGTTGAAGGGATACGATTACACCCAGCCCGGGACCTATTTCGTCACCGTTTGCACCCTGGGACGTGAATGTGTTTTGGATGATCCTGTCGTGACTGGAATCCTCACGGATGTTTGGCGTGCGCTGCCTGGCTGGTTTCCGACCATCGGTTTGGATGAGTTTGTCGTCATGCCCAATCACGTCCATTTCATCGTGTGGATGCACCCGGTGAACGACGTAGGGGCAACCCTTGCGGTTGCCCAGAATGGTGGCGCGGGGGTGGATTGGGCAGGGGCAAGCCCTGCCCCTACGAATGGTGGGCGTGACGTAGGGGCAACCCTTGCGGTTGCCCAGGAAGGCGTGGTGGGGGCAAATTGGGCAGGGGCAAGCCCTGCCCCTACAAGTGGTGGGCGTGACGTAGGGGCAGCCCTTGCGGCTGCCCAAGATGCGCAAATTGCGCCGTGGATCATTCCCGACCCCCAAAAGGCGAATCTAGACCCTACGTTGGGTGATGTGGTGGGGGCGTTTCAATCACTGGTGTTCACGGTGTACTTGGACTGGATCGAGGCCAACGATCCGACGCGGCAGGCTAAGTTCTGGCAGCGGAACTATTACGAGCACATCATCCGCAACGAGCGCGAATTGCAGGCTATCCGTCGCTACATTCGCCAGAATCCGGACAATTGGGTTCTGGATCGCGATAATCCGGACAACATCCGCCATCTCCCTCCGCCTGAGACAGTTGAGGACTATGTGCGTGAGGCGCTGATCGGAGGTGAGCGATGAAACGTTTGCTGGCTTTCGTTCTTGCTTTCATTCTGGCTGCTGTGGCCCAGCGCACGCTGAGCAAAGGCGGTGTCGCTAACGACGCGGCCATCTTCTTCGCCGTGGCCGCGCTGGTCTTCGTCGCCTCGGCGGAGAAGCCGGCGCCCTGGCCCCAACTGCCGTCGCGCCGCCGCTGGCCGCGCGGGACGCTGGCCCTGGCCGCTGTCGCCTTGCTGCTCGGCATCGTCGCCTTCGTCCTCTTCTGGCGCGGCCGCGGCTCACCGACACAATTCACCGGCCCGGCCCTCTGGCTCTGGCTCATCAGCATCCCCCTCTTCCTCGCCGCCGTGTGGTTTGGAGAATTGCGGATTGCGGATTGCGGATTGCGGATTGCGAAATTCGAAATCCGATATTCGAAACGGGAACTCGGCTTATTGCTGCTCATCCTGCTTGCTGCTTTTTTCCTGCGCACCTGGCAACTCGACGCCATCCCCAACGGCTGCCAGTCGGACGAGTGCAACAACGGGCTCGATGCTCTGCAGTGGCTGGCCGGCGCGCCCTACACCCCCTACGCCGAGACCAACGAGGGGCAGGCCACCTTCTTCACCTACTTGCTGGCCCTGTCCTTCAAGCTGTTCGGCGCCACTGTCCCCACCATGCGGCTGGTCTCGGCCATCGGCGGCACGCTGACCGTGCTGGCCTTCTACTTCCTGGCCCGCGACCTCTTCGGGTCGCAGGTGGGTCTGGCCGCCGCCGGGCTGCTGGCCGCCTCGCGCTGGCACCTCACCTTCAGCCGCATCATCTACGAGCTCATCCTGGTGCCGCTGTTCGAGGTGCTGCTGTTCTACTTTCTGCTGCGGGCGCTGCGCCACGGACGGCGGCGCGACTGGGCGCTGGCCGGCGTGGCCCTCAGCGCCGGGCTGAACACCTACACAGCGTTCAGGGTGATTCCGTTCCTCGTTGCAGTGTTTTTGCTATACTGGCTGGTGCACGCGGCGGTGACGGGTGTTGGGACAAGGAGACAAGGAGACAAGGAGACAAGGAAACTGGTCTCCTTGTCTCCCCTTCACCTTGTCCCCTTGTCTCAATGGGAGGGCCTGGCCTGCTTCGCCGGGGCGGCGGCGCTGACCGTGCTGCCGCTGGGCGTGTACGTATTGCAGCACTGGAACGTCTTCCTCAGCCGCACGCGGCACATCTCCGTTTTTCGCGACGTGGAACGAGTCGGCTCCTACGAGCCGCTGTGGAGCAACCTGCGCAAGACGCTTTTCATGTTCAATTGGACGGGCGACGCCGCGGCGCTGAACAACCTGCCCGGCGCGCCACTCTTGGATGTGGTCGTCGGCGTGCTCTTCGTCCTGGGCCTGGCCTACGCCCTGCGCCACCTCCTTCGCCCGCTGCCCTTCCTCTACGTGACCTGGTTCATCGCCGTGGCCAGCGTGGCCGTGCTCTCCGTGGCCCACGAAGCGCCGACCGCCCGCCGGCCCATCGGCCTGGTGCCGCTCGTCTACCTGCTGGCCGCTGTGGTGCTGGACCAGACCTGGCGGGCCGTGCGCCGCGCCGGCTGGCGCGACGCGCCGTCGGAACGGGTCTTCGCCGGCGCCTTGGCGCTGCTGGTTGTCGGCGTGGGCATCGGCAACGCGCGCACCTACTTCCTCAAGCAGGCGCAAGACCCCAGCGTCTTGTTCGCCTACAGCCCCAGCGAGTCCGCCGTCGGCCACTACCTGGCCGAACTGGAGGGCGATCCCTACATCCTCATGACCCCGGGATACCCGCACCACTCGGCGGTGCGCTTCATTGGCCGGCGGCAGGCCACGCCGCTCAACCTGGGGCAGCAGGTACCGCTGCGGGAGGACCTGAGCCGCGACCTGATCTACGTGCTGGAGCCGGTGGACGCGCGGCTGGGTCCCCTCTTCCAGCAGGTCTATCCGGGCGGGACGTGGCAGGTGCACCGCGACAGCGTGGGACGGGCGCTGTTCATTTCCTTCGAGGTGCCGCAGGAGACGCTGACCGCCGCCCGCGGCCTGGCCGGGCGCTACTTCCAGGGACAGGAGACGACCGCGGCCCCGGCACGGGCGCAGCGCGACGAGATCTTTGACTTCGACTGGGCCACCGCGCCGCCGCTGACACCGCCCTTTGCTGCTTCCTGGGAGGGGGCGCTGCTGGTGCCCCGCTACGGCGAGTACCGCTTCGAGCTGACCGCCGCCGGCGGCCGCGCCCGCGTCCTTCTCGATGGCCAGCTTCTGTTGGAAGCGGACGATGGCCGTGCCGAGGTGCAGCGCACGCTGGCCGGCGGCTTCTACGGCTTCGAGGCCGAATTCATTTCGAAGGACACACCGCAGAGCCTGCGGCTGGCCTGGTCAGGCCCCGATTTCGATCTGCGGGCGGTGGGAGCAGGAGCGCTCTACACGCTGCCGGGCGCCACCAACGGTCTGGTGGGTTACTACCACTCCAACCCCAGTTGGAGCGGCACGCCGGCGCTCATCCAGCGTGATCTCTTCATCCTGCCCAACAACCCGCTGCGCGCGCCGTTCAGCATCCTCTGGAAGGGCAAGATCGCCGCCCCCCGCGCCGGGACCTACCGTTTCGGCACCCGCTCCGACGATGGCTCCCTCGTCACCGTGGACGGGCAACTGGTGGTGGACAACGGCGGCGAGCACGGTTCCGAATACCGCGAGGGCAGCATCCAACTCACCGAGGGCTTCCACGACATCGAGGTGCGCTACTTCCAGATGGGCGGCAGCCGGGATATGCAGCTCTGGTGGTCGCCGCCAGGCGGCGGCCAGGAGATCATCCCCAGCCAGTACCTCTTCCCGCTGGAGGAGATACCGGAGGGGTTGGAGCTGCCGGAACTGGTGATACCGCCGCCTGTGCCCACGCCGGAGAGGATTCCCGTGGAGCCGGAGATCGCGCCGGAGCCGGCGCCAGCAGCGCCGCCGCCGGCCGTCGGCCCGGCCGGCGAGTTCCCCGTCCTCGAACTGGACCTGCTCTGGCAGGTCGGGCGTTGCGGGAGCGGCAAAGCGGAGTTCCAGATGCCCCGCGGCGTGGCCGTGGACGCGGCGGGCAACGTTTACGTGGCCGATGCCGATAATCGTCGTGTGGTCAAGCTCAGCGCCGAAGGCGAGCCGCTGCTGTCCTGGGGCAAGGAAGGCGAGGGCGACGGCCAGTTCGTCGAGCCTTTTGACCTGGTGGTGGATGCGCAGGGCAACGTCGTCGTCCTCGACGCCGTGGCCCACCGCCTGCAGCGCTTCACGCCCGAGGGCCAGTTCCTGGTCGCTTTCGGTCGTGATCTGGCCTTCTACCGCCCGCGGGGGCTGGGCATTGACGCCCAGGACAACCTCTACGTCGCCGACACCGGCGGCGTGCGGCTGCTGAAAGTCTCACCTGAGGGCGCTCGTTTGGCGCAGGTCGGCGGGCCGGAGGAACAGATCGGCCCCGGCCAGCCCACCGACGTCGGCGTGTCGCCGTCAGGAGACATCTACCTGGTGGAGGCCATGAGCGGCATCTTGTGGCGGCTGGATGCCGGCGGCGCCGTGCTGGAGCGCTGGCCGGTGGGGCAGGCCAACACGCTGGATAGCCCGCACATCGCCATCGGCCCTGTGGGCAACGTCTACGTCACCGACCCCGAGGGCGGGCGGGTGCTGGTCTTCAGCGCCGACGGCCAGCCGCTGGGTCAGTTCGGCTCCCTGGGCGACGGCCCCGGCCAGTTCCGCAAGCCCGTGGGCATCGCCGTGGGGTCGGATGGCCGCGTGATCGTGAGCGACAGCCACGGCTGCCGTGTGGTGGCCTTTGGGGCACTGGAGTAGGGGACTGAGGGGTCTGACGGGGCTGATGTCCCAATCTACCAATCTACCAATCTACCAATTTACCAACCTACCGACTCTCACAGGAGGACAGGCATTGAAGTTACAGGAATACCAATCGAAGCGCATCTTCGCCCAGTACGGCGTGCCCATTCCCGCCGGCGACGTCGCCGCCACGCCCGCTGAGGCGCGGGCCATCGCCGAGCGGTTGGGCGGGCGCGTCGTCGTCAAGTCGCAGGTGCTGGTGGGCGGCCGCGGCAAGGCCGGTGGCATCAAGCTGGCCGACACGCCGGCAGAAGCCGAGACGGTGGCCCAGCGCATCTTGGGCCTGGAGATCAAGGGCCTGCCCGTGCGCAAGGTGCTGGTGGACGAGGCGGCCAACATCCGGGACGAGCTGTACCTGGGCCTGGTGATTGACCGCGCCCGCCAGCGGGTGGTGATGATGGGCTCCAGCGAAGGGGGCGTGGACATCGAGGAGGTCGCCGCTGCCACGCCGGAGAAGATCATCAAGGTGGCCATTGACCCCTTCATTGGCCTGCGGGACTACCAGACGCGGGAGCTGGCCCTGGGCATGGGGTTGGAGCGGGAGTTGATCCGCCCCTTCGGCCAGATCGCCAAGGGTCTGTATGGCGCCTTCATCGGCAGCGATGCTTCGCTGGCCGAGATCAACCCGCTGGTGATCACGGGCGACGGCCACGGCGGCTATGGCGATCCGCCTTTGCTGGCCGTGGACGGCAAGATGGTGCTGGACGACAATGGCCTCTTCCGTCACGGCGACCTGGCCGAGATGCGCGACGTGGACGAGGAGACGGTGGAGGAGCGGGAAGCGCGGCAGAACGGCCTCAGCTACGTCAAGCTGGACGGCAACATCGGCTGCATGGTCAACGGCGCCGGGCTGGCCATGGCCACCATGGACATCACCAAGCTGTACGGCGGCGCGCCGGCCAACTTCCTGGACATCGGCGGCGGCGCCCAGGCGGACAGGGTGGCCGCGGCGCTGCGCATCATCCTCTCCGATCCCCACGTCAAGGCCGTGCTGTTCAACATCTTTGGCGGCATCACCCGCTGCGACGAGGTGGCCAGGGGCATCCTAGCGGCGCTGGAGCAGGTGGACACCGACGTGCCCATGGTCGCCCGGCTGGTGGGCACCAACGAGGAGGAGGGGCGAGCGATCCTGGCCTCGGCGGAGATGATCACCGCTTCCACTCTGGCGGAGGCAGCGCAGAAGGCGGTGGTTGCGTCGCGGGGCGTCTCGGTGGTTTAGCAAGTGATGTGCCAAGAGATGGGCTGCACATTGGTCGTCCCCGGCCACGATGTGCGAAACGGTCTGGGCCCTTTCAATCCCCGCCCTGGCAGTTTGACAAGGAAGCCCAAAGATGTATAATGGTCGCGGAGACAATATGTCATTGTGACCATAATTGGGAGGGAGCGGTTATGACTGTGTCAACGGTTAGCGTGCGGGAGGCGAAGGCCAGGTTCTCAGAGCTCAGCAACCGCGTGGTCTGGGGGGGCGAGCGCTTCATCATAAAGCGGCACGGCAAGCCATTCGTGGCTCTGGTCGGAGTGGATGATCTGAAGCGGATTGAGGTGCTTGAGG
>JACNHM010000226.1:0-1437 GCA_014383605.1 Chloroflexota bacterium | reverse complement strand
TGAGCTTGTACCTGGGTCTGACGGACTGAGAGCGTGTCTGAAAAAGCGCGCAGAGCCGATACCTTGTCGGCGGTTTGCACAAACTGAGGGGGCGACGAAGGACGAGTGACGAAGGACGGATTCGTCGTTGGTCCTTCGTCGTTCACTGTGATACAAGGAGTGACAGGTGGACTGCGTATTCTGTGCGATCGTTGAGGGCAAAGCGCCGGCCGTGGTGGTCTACGAGGACGAGACGACAGTGGCCTTTATGGACATCAATCCCGCCAATCCGGGCCACACGCTGGTGATTCCCAAGCAGCACGTGCGGGACATCTTTGCGATTGACGAAGAAACTGCTGTGGCGGTGATGCGGGCCACTGTCCGGGTGGCGCGAGCCATCGAGGTCGCCCTGCAGCCCGATGGCATCAATCTCATCCAGGCCAACCGGCGGGCGGCCTTCCAGTCCGTTTTCCACTCGCACATGCACATCATCCCCCGCTGGTGGGGCGATGACATCGTGCTGCCCTGGCAGCCAACGCCGGGCGATCCGGCGGCCATCCAGTCGGCAGCCGCCCGCATCCGAGAGCATATTGAGGAGCAATAGCCCATGAGCATTCTGGTCAACAAAGGCACACGTCTCGTCGTGCAGGGGATCACCGGGCGCGAGGGGCTGTTTCACACCGAGCAGATGATCGAGTACGGCACCCCCGTGGTCGCCGGCGTCACCCCGGGCAAAGGCGGCGAGTGGGCCGCCGGTGTGCCCGTCTTCGATACCGTCAAAGAAGCGGTGGAGGCCCGTGGGGCCAACACCTCGGTCATCTTCGTGCCCGCCCGCTTCGCCCCCGACGCCATCCTGGAAGCGGCCGACGCCGGCATCAAGGTCATCGTCTGCATCACCGAGGGCATCCCCACCCTGGATATGATTCGCGTGAAAGCCTACCTGGATCAGACCGGCGCCCGGCTCATCGGCCCCAACTGTCCAGGGCTGATCACCCCGGGCGAGGCCAAGGTGGGCATCATGCCGGGGCACATCCACCGGCCCGGCCCGGTGGGCGTCGTCTCCCGCAGCGGCACGCTGACCTACGAGGTGGTCTACGCCCTCTCGCAGCGGGGCATCGGCCAGTCCACCGCTGTGGGCATCGGCGGCGACCAGATCATCGGCACCACCTTCATGGACGTGCTGAAGCTGTTCGAGGAAGACCCGCAGACGGAGCAGATCGTGCTCATCGGCGAGATCGGCGGCACAGACGAGGAGCGGGCCGCCGACTATCTGGCGGGGCGCATGGTCAAGCCGGTGACGGCGTTCATCGCCGGGCAGACCGCGCCGCCGGGCAAGCGCATGGGCCACGCTGGGGCCATCATCTCCGGCGGCACAGGCACAGCCGAAGAGAAGATCAAAGCGTTGCAGGCGGCCAACGTCAAAGTCGCCAGCCATCCGGAGGAGATTGCGGAGATCGT
>JACNHM010000614.1 GCA_014383605.1 Chloroflexota bacterium | reverse complement strand
GTGGTAACCGAGTAGCCGACCTTGCGAGCGATGTCCTTGAGGGTGACACTCATCGCCTTTTCCTCTCTTGATACGGGGATAAGCGGAGAATCCAAAACGTTTCGGGTATGTTAATATTATACTCCAAAACGTTTCGGATGTCAAGTGGTTGGGGAAAATTTTAAGGTAGTGGGTTACTTTCAAAGCACGCAAGCAGCCGGTCACGCAACCCCGTATCTTGCCCAATGGCTTCCATGAGGTAAGGCCACCGGGCGGCGAACTCGAAGTAGCGGGGCGGTGCTTCGCGGGCCCGTCGCTCGGCCGCAGCCACGATCTCCTTCGGCGAGCCGCAGCGGGCGACTGCCTCTGGAGTAGCCAAACGTTGCAACGCTTCCAGCGCCCAGGCGGGCGCATCGTCGCGCAGCAGTTGACCCGGGTACGGATCCAACGCCCATGGTTCGAGAGGGGCGAATTCTGGCCGCTCCCGCGCCGCCAGCAGCTTGCCCCGCTCGTAGAGGAAGCGGATCACGTCCTGGGCCAGCTTGGCGTAGGGGAGCGCGCCGTAGGCCTCGGGCAGCAGGTGAGTGATGGTCAGTTCCTTGTCGAAGAAGAACTCCAGCCCTTGCAAGCGGGCGTTGATCAGGTAGTCAATGTCCTCGCCCCGGGTGATGTAGGGGTCGAACGACACCCGCTCCCACAACGAGCGATGAAAGACCATGTTGCCGCCGAGGACGACCGGGGTGGAAACCAGGCGGCCAGGGGTGGCCTGCAATGCTCGCGTCGCCTGGTTCATGAGGATGCTCTTGTCCAGGAAAGGGTTGCCCGTCGGTTCGCCTTCGGGCAGGAGCAGGCCGCCGTGGCGGTCGAGATAGAAGCCGCCGATGCCCGGACGTTCCTCGCTAACGAACTCGGTGGCGATGCGCAGGTAGTCCGGCTCCACCACCTCGTCGTCGTCCAGCGCCACCACCACTTCGCTGCCCAGGAGGTGAGGGACGATGAGCTGACAGTTTCGCACCGAGGCGTAGTCGCGCAGGGCCACCATCGCCGGGTCGAAGCCTGCGACTGCTACTCGCTCCCGCAGCAACTGCAGGTCGGCGGCGGCGAACTGGGCGATGGGGAAATGCTTGCGGTAGGGCCTGATGAGCGCCTCTACTCGCCGCGCTGCCGCATCCTCCAGATCAGGGTGGACGGCAACGGTCAGCACCAGCACGCCGAAGGGTGGCCCCTCCAGCTTCGCCAGGCTGTCCAATAGGCGCGGCAGGGTGCTCGGCCCGTCCAGCGGAGTGGGGTGGTCGTAGATGGCCTCGACCGGCCCGTCCGCCCGCTTGCTGCCCCAGGTCCAATATGTTGGAATGACGATGACGACGTTTGACATCTCTTCCTCCGTTCAACCCGTCACCATTTCTGGCAGGCCAGCCATGGCCACGCCGATGACCGTGTCCGCACCGCCATAGTAGACGTACAGAGTGTCCTCTGTCACCACCTGACCGCAGCTAAAGACGACGTTGGGCACATCGCCGTGGAGTTCCCACTCCTCCTCTGGCTCCAGGATGGGCTCCTCTTGCCGCCTCAGCACCACTGTCGGGTCGTTCAGATCGAGCAGGGCGACGCCCAGTCGGTAGACCTTGTCCTCTCCCACGCCGTGGTAGATGAAAAGCCACCCCTGGTCTGTCTTCACCGGCGGGCCGGCGGCGCCGATCTTCAGCGCCTCCCAGGAGCCGGGGCGCGGCCGCATGATAACCCGATGATCCGTCCAATGCAGGAGGTCATCGGAATAGGCGATCCAGACGTCGGGCGGGCGGCGGTGGAGCAGAACGTAGCGCCCGCCGATCTGCTCCGGGAAGAGCGCGGCGTCCTTGTTGTCCTCGTCGGGCAGGATGACGCCCAATCGCTCCCAGGCGATGAGGTTTTTCGATGCCGCCAGGGAGACGCGGGTGCCGTGCTCCGAATAGGCGGTGTAGGCCAGGTAGAAGGTGTCGCCGATGCGGGTGATGCGCGGGTCTTCCACGCCCTTGGTCTCGAACTCGTTGGCCGGTTCCAACACCGGCCGGTCCAGCCTCAGCCAGTCAAAGCCATTACTGCTGACGGCGTAGCCGATGGTCGAGACGAGATCCATCGCCACGGCGCGGTAGGGCATGTGGAAAAGCCCGTTGTGTTGGACGACGGCGCAGTTGAAGACCGCCCTGGCTTCCCAGGGATGTTCCCTCTTGGGCTCCAGAATGGGGTTTCCGGCGTAACGTCGTAGTTTCATTGAGATCGTCTCCTTTGCATCAATTGTCAGGCTGCCCCATCGCCAGGCAGACGACTTTATCGGCCGCGCCGTAGTAGAGCCACCAGCGGCCCTCGTACCACAGCAGCGACTCTGGCACCACGTGGTTGGTGACGCCGAAGCGCGCCTCCCAGTCCACGGCCGGCACCAGGATGGGCTCCTCCGAGCGCCAGAGCACCCTCGCCGGCTCCTCGCTGGAAAACAGCACACCTCCCGCCTGGTAGACGTTATCCGCCCCCCAGCCGCTGTAGACCATCAGGATGCCCTCAGGGATGAGCACGGGGTTCGTCCCCGTCTCCATCCCCACGCTGTCAAAATAGCCCTTCCTGGGCGACATCACCGGCTCGTCCAGCGGTTCGTACCAGCGCAGAAGATCGTCCGAGTAGGCGATTCCCACGCTCGTCTCCCAGGGCCTGGCCTCGCCCGTGAAGTACATCACGTACTTGCCACCCATTCTCTCCGGGACGATGACCCCGGCCTTGACCTGCCGGCTGTCCCAATCTTTCGCCGGCTGCAGGATGGAGCCGTGCTTCTCCCAGCGAAAGAGGTCTCTCGAGGAGGCCGGGCAGATGTTGCGGGGGTCTCCCCCGCCGTTGCCGACGTAGGTGACCCAGT
>JACNHM010000393.1 GCA_014383605.1 Chloroflexota bacterium | reverse complement strand
TGCGGGCGTTTTTCAGCCTGGCGTGCGCTTTGATGTTACCCGCGTGCTGGATGGGCAGCGGGTCACTGCCCGGCGGGGCAGGGGCCAGGTACCCGAAGGCGTGGGCGGTGTGCTGCCAAGGCTTGTCTTGAAAGGGCCACCTGATCCCGCGCTTCCCAAATGTTGTGCCCCGCTTCACTTCGCCTGGCGCAGCCTCCAGCGCAGTGGCAGCCTCAACCTCGCCCACCTCCCGCAGCTTGGCCGCCGCTTCCTGGGGCGGCAAGGCCCCCAACACGGACAGGTCGTCGAACCATGTGGATGTGGTCATAAAATCAACCTCCTTTGCTGCAATAAAAGGTCCTATTCGTAGTCTCGTGAGCGAAAAGCGAACACCTTGGTGCGTTGGGCCTCTTGAGTCAATTCAACTGGTCCGAACTCGTCTGGTTTCGATAGACTAATGCGCAAATTACGGAGAAAAGAGGGGAGCTCACTGTGGTCATCCACTGGGCGTCCGTCAACCCGCTTTTGTTTAACTGGATAAAAGTAAACACTAGCATTATACGCATTCTGCATTAAGCCTCGGAGCTGTATTACATGCCTTTTGTCTTCTTCACGAAGACCCATTATGGCAACATGCCTCGTTCCAAGACTATGAACCATGTGAGTCAGAATGTCATCTAGAATGCGATCCAACCACGAGTCTGAGAATCCGATACCTATGATCACGAGTCGTTCCGTTGCCCACAGGTGTTGAAACATCCGGCGAAAGGGGCCGTCACTGTAAGCCTCTCGATACATGTCGTTATCGAGGATTATTGTCTCCGGACGATTCCAGCTCCCATGGGCATATAGCAATGGGCACATATCATTCTTGTTCTTGAATACGTCTCGACTATACCAACAGTTGACGGAAGTAGTATCCTTCCAGGTATCGCATCGCAAGGCAGGAAGGTCAGGCCTGCACGATCTAAGAGCCTCGAATAGACCTGCGTCGTAGTTTGTGGTGACAATCCCCCTGAAGGACAATTCGACTATTGCCTGGTGAATCGGGGTGTATGCCTTCCCTGTTTGCGGATGAATTCGAGGCTCAAAGTACTCCCTGAGAACATTTTCGTATACTCTCATATCGCGAAACGCATGTTTTATCGCTCTCACAACTTGCTGCGGACGGCGAGAAGCATGGCGCAACCAGAAATTCTGATCTTTGTCGGTAGTGAGTCCTAGTTCTTTCGCCTTGGTGATTAAGAACTCGATAAGATCAGTCCAGCCCCTATATAAATCCCAGGACGCACCAGCGCCGACGAATGCAATGGCCTCTCGTTTTCGAAGCAGTTCCAAGAGTTCCTGGTACGCACTAAAATTGCCTAGAATGTCCTGAAGATCGGGATCAGCAGTCATATTATGACTTCTCCACTAACGACGATTCCTCCTATCCGTTTTTCCCCTGCAAGTATGCTTCAATCCACTCAATGAGTTGCTGAATCTCCTGAATCTCTGTCTCCGCGCGGTCACCGTAGGTTTGATAGTTGCGCAGGGCGGCGTGGGCATACTCACGCGCATCCGCTAGGCGGCTGTCGTTAGCTAGAAGGACGGCAACATTGCGGCGGGCCTCAGCGGCGGCGTAGAGATTCCCACATGCTTCGCAGTAGCGTATCGCCTCTCTAAAGTGATGGACCGACTGCTCCAAATCTCCGGCACTGCCATAGATGTTCCCTAGTTGGTGATGAGCTATAGCCAGATCATTTACTGCATCGGAAGGTAGAAGAGTTAAAACTTGCTGGTAGAAGCCGGCCGCGTGGTTCAATAACTCGTGCAATCGTTTGAGTGTAGCATTTGCCTGTCTGTACTCCTGGAACCGCTCGTAGGCTACGGAACCAAGTTGGCCCAAACATCGTGCTTGACCAAGCAGGTCGCCGCAAGGGGATAGCTCCATTGCCTTTCGGTACCACCGCTCCGCTTGGTCAAGGTCACGCACAGAAACAACGTTTTTATACGTGTTACCTAGGTTGAGAGCGATGGTCGCCGCGGACGGCGCTTCATCAATATGTTGGAAAAGATTCAGGGCTTCTTCATACACCTTGACACAGTCAGGCTGGCTTTGCTCGCGCAGAATGTTTCCCAATTGCTCCAAAGTCACCGCCATCGTCCGGATAACGTTGCGCTGTGCGCCGTCCAACGCTTCCGTTGGCGCGGCCAGGGCGGGTGCGGCGCGTTGGCGGTCCCAGTCCACACGAGCCTGCTGCAGGCGCTCGGCCTCCGCCCACCGGCGCGCTTGCATTGCAAGCAGCACGCGATAATCAGTGACAAGACCCCACTGCTCTTCCTGCCCCGGCAGCGATCCGTCGGTGGCCGGGTCCACAAAGTCGGGTACGATCTCCTCCACCAGCCGCCTCCACTCCGCCTGGCGGCCGGTGTGGTCGTAGAGCCAGAACAAGCCCTGCATGGTGCTGATGACGCGCCGCCACCAGCTATGAGTACGGGCGAGGTGCCGGGCGTGCAGCAGGTTGGCCTCTTCGGCAGCAAGGGCGTTGATCACGTCGCGGTTGCCGCGTTCGTATTGGACGTGGTAGTAACTCCCCAACTCGCCCATCGCTTCGACGAAGGCGCGGGTGGCCCTCACCCCCGGCCCCTCTCCCAAACCTGGGAGAGGGGAGCTTAGCCCCTCCCCTTTGACCTCGCTCAGGGCAGGCCCTGAAGTCGGGGGAGGGGTTGGGGTGGGGGCGTAATATTGGTCAAACAGGCTCTTGAAGTACCACGGCAGGGCGGGGTGGATGGAGTATTGGCCGCCGCCGTGGGCGGTGAGCAGGCCCACCTCGGCGGCGCGGTCGAGCAGGACCATGCCTGCTTCGCGGGTCAGGCCGCGCACCTCAGGCAGGCAGTATTCGGCTTCGGGGTTGCTCATCTGTCGCAGCACATCCACATCCACAAAGCCCTGGAAGAAGTGCAGCAGGGCCAGTTGCTTGCGCTCGTCTTCGGTGAAGGCGTGCTCAAAGCCGTAGCTCAGCGAAGCGCCCAGCGACCTGGCACGGCCCTCGCTCTCTTCGTCCTCAAACGCGGCTTCCCCGGCCCGCAGTTGGGCCACAAATGCCTCGATCTGCTCTTTGGTCGTCAGCCCGTCGCGCAGCGCCTGGCCCACCAGCACGGTGATGGTCAGCGGGTTGCCCTGGGTGAAGTGCAGCAGCGGCCGCCAGTCTTCCACGTCGGTCAGTTTTCTACCGTGCTTCTCGGCCAGCGCGCGCGCCAACTGCACTCGCTCCTGCATGGGCATGGGCGGTATGGTGATCCGCTGGGGCAGGTCTCCCAGCCAACCGCCCTCGTCGCGGCGGGAGGTGAGCAGGAATCTAGCCTTGGTCCCTCGTGCGGCCCGCAAAAAGTCAATCAGTTCCTGCTGCTCCGCCGCCCTCCACGCCCAGGCTGTGCCCGCCGGGAAGCCCGCCAGCGGCTCCACATCGTCCCAGATCCACAGCACCGGTATCTGCTTCATCACTTGCAGAGCCACCTGGAGACGCGCATCGTCAGGCAAGGCCAGCCAGTTGACGCCCGCTGTCTCCAACGCCGGGCCAAAAACCCGCCCGATCTGATCGAGCACCCGCGCCAGCGGCTTGTAACCCTCGAACGAGGTGAAAAGCACCGGGCCTTCCACGCCGCCGGTCAGGGCGTACCAGCGGGCGAACTCGGCGGCGGTGGCCGTCTTGCCGCTGCCGGCGTAGGCGTGCAGCAAGACGATGGGTTGGGTGTCGAAAGCGCGGTCCAGGGCCAGCAGGGTTTCATCCCGCCCGTAAAAACCCACATCCGGACTGGGCGGCAGACTGGGGTCGAGCGCGCCGTGCTCAGACGCAGCGTCGCCGCCCTCCAGGTGGATGGTCAGGGCCGACTCTTGCGCCGGTTTGGGAAAGAGGGCAATGGGCGCGGCCTCGTACACCACCGGCACGGGCCAGTCCTGCAGCGGGAGCGGGTCGTAGGCGATGGTGCGCAGCGGTTGGGCAGCCAGTTGCTTGCGGCCCAGCGTCACCGCCTCACCCAGGGTGTGGCCCTGGGCCAGCGAAGCATACAGGTCGGCCACGAACCGCGCGGCGGCGACCACATACACGTTGTAGCGCATGGCCACCACCCCGGCCACGCCCGCGTCCATCACCTCCTGGGCCAGCGAGCCAAAGGCGCGCACCTGGAAGTGAACGTCGGCCGCTAGCCCTTCCCCTGCTTTCGGGGGAGGGATGGTGGAGGGGGCTTCAGGCGCTTCGGCGTGGGCCGAACCGCAGGCGTTGAGCACCAGTACCGGGACACCCGTCTCCAACAGCAGCTTGCCCAACGCCGGGCCATCCACCAACTGCACGTTCCCTTCCAGCGCGGGATTCTCGAACAGCAGATAGCCGTGCGCGCCGGCCCGCGGCCCGGAGAGCATCAGCGGAGACAACTTCCGAAGCATTTCCGCCACGGCGCTCGGCTCCTCTACTTCTTCGAACACGCCGCGTCCCTCAAAGTGGACGATGTGGTAGGGCTGGCCTGCGGTCCTGGCAGCATGCAGCACCTCGGCCAACCGCTCAAATGTGGGCGGGCGCAGAATGTCCAGTTCAAAGGCTTTGCGAACGTCTTCCCCCAGCCCCTTGATAATGCGGCTGGCGACCGACCGGAAGGGCATATCTTTGCGCCCACCGGGGCGGCAGATGACCAGCAGGACGCGAATGGGGCCAGAGGCAGTTTCAGGAAGTCGCGGGCGTTGCGCGGCCTGGGGTTGGGCGCGCACAAAGGCCTGGGCGCGCAGGGCCAGCGGCACGTCGGTCTTGGGATCGCGGATCAGCTCCCAGGGGATGGCCGCTGCCTCCTGCACTCCGGCGATGATCTCAACGCGGGTGTCGTTCAGGCGGGTGCGCAGCGTGGCCCACAGATCGCGGGCGTCGTCCTCGGCGTGAAACACGGCCCGAAAGAGTTCGACTCCGATCTCGGCCATGCGCCCCTCAATGCGGGCCGCGATTTTCGGCGCGGGGTCGTGGGGACATTCCAAGAAGTCTTCGAGATACCAGCGCAGGTCTTCCTGCTCTTGGGCGGTGAGAGCGAACTCGACGGGGACAGTGGCGGTCTGCCGGGGTAGCCCCTCGCCTTCCAGTTCGACCTGGACGCGGTACTGATTCTGGTCCTCGGTGGTTTGGGTGAGGCGGAGAGTCAACATTGGCTCCTCCTTACGTATGGGTGGAGAAAACTGCAGAAAAATCGGTGGGCCTGGCGCAGCGGTACGTTCAGCGTGCGCCTGAACCAATTATACCCGACTCCTCGAATCTGCGCAAGAAGCGAACTTGACGAATCAGGGCCTTAGTGCTATGCTTTAGCTTGTGCCGTTGATAGCCAGTACCCCGAACTCGTCAGAGGTGATAAAATGACGGATTGGCAAAGCGTATTGAATGACGATCCCATCCCCTGGCTGCTGGAGCCAGAGAACCCCTCGGTGCGTTATTGGATGCTAACCGACGTCGTCGGTCGGTCAGCCGATAGTCCCGAGGTGCGGGCAGCCAAAGCGGCCATAGCCCAGCAACCCCTGGTGCGGGAGCTGTTCGCGCGCCAGCACCCCGATGGGCACTGGGGCGACGACGCGACCAAACCCTACACTGCTCAGGGAGCAGTGGCCGTGCTGACCATCCTGCATACGCTTGGCGTAGAGCCAGATGAGCGGACGGCCGCCGGCTGTGACTCCTTCTTGCGCTTCTGCCAGCACGATAGCGGCGGGTTCTCGCTGACCAAGACGCGTCGCAGTGGCATCTTCCCTTGCACTACCGGCCAGCACCTCCCTTTCCTGGTCTACTTCGGACTGGGCGATGATCCTCGTGTGCGGCAGGCCTTTGCCTTCCTCATCGAGGACATGTCTGCCGACGACGCGCTCAATTGTGGCCGCTACCAGCACCAGGATTGCCTGTGGGGCGCCATCGCCGCCCTCAATGGCCTAGCCGTGCTCCCGGCCGACATGCGCTCGCCGCAGGCGGAACAGGTGGTGCGACGACTGGCCGACGCGCTACTGGACGCTGACTACGACTTCGAGGGTGAGCACAAACGCTGGTTCACCTTCGGCGTGCCCCGCGCCTGGGACCTGCTCAGCGCGCTGCGGGCCCTAGCCGCCCACGGCTACGCCCACGACCCGCGCTTCGCTCCGCTGCTCGAACTCTTCCTGGCCCGCCAGGACGAGCAGGGACGGTGGCTTTGCGGCTCTGTCTCTCGCACCTGGCCACTGGAGAAACGCAACCGACCCAGCAAGTGGATCACCCTCGATGCACTGCGGTTGCTGCGAACCATTGCCGAGGAGGTTAATTGACTATGCCCACGAATCATTGGCGATCACACCTGAATGGCGATCCGCTCCCGTGGCTATTGGAACCCGACCCTGACAACCCTGGCGTACGCTACTTTGCCCTGTGGGAGCTGTTGGACATGCCCGAAGATGATTCCGAAGTCCAAGCGGCCAGGGCGGCCATTATGACCACAGGGCCGGCGCCGGCCATCCTGGACGCCCAATACCCCGACGGCTACTGGGTCAAGCCCGGCGGCGGCTATTCGCCCAAGTATCGGAGCACCGTCTGGCAGATCATCTTCCTGGCCGAGTTAGGGGCCGACCCTGCCGACGAGCGAGTGCGGCGGGGCTGCGAGTACCTCTTGAGCCACGCTATCGCCGCCAACGGCGCCTTCTCGGTCTACCAAAAGCCAGTGCCCAGCGGCTCCGTACTCTGCTTGAATGGCAACCTGCTGTACGTTCTGCAGCGCCTGGGCTACGCCGACGATCCGCGTGTACAAGCGGCGCTGGACTGGTTGGTCCGTGCCATCACCGGCGAAGGGGAGTTCCGCTACCTCAAGTCGGGCACCAGCGGGCCATGCTTTGCCTGTAGCGTCAACGAAGGGCGGCCCTGCGGCTGGGGCGCAAACAAGGCCATGAAAGCGCTGATCGCGGTTCCAGCGGAGCAGCGCACCCCGGCCGTGCAGCGGGCCATCGAAGTCGGCGTCGAGTTCCTGCTCAGTCGCGACCCGGCCGTGGCCGACTACCCCTACACCCAGCGGGTTAGCTCCACCTGGCTCAAGCTCGGCTTCCCGCTGACCTATTGGAGCGACGTTCTGGAGACTACGGCGGTGCTGGCGGAACTGGGCTACGGTGACGGCCCTAGGTTGAGCAGTGCGCTACAGTTCATCCTCAGCAAGCAGGATGCACAAGGCCGCTGGAAGCTGGAGAACGCGCTCAGCGGCAAGATGTGGGCCGATATCGAAGAGAAGAGCAAGCCCAGCAAATGGGTCACTCTGCGCGCGCTGCGAGTCCTGAAACATGTTCTATGACGAGGAGGTACGAATATGAGACCGCCAGAATCGCCGGATGACACATCGAGCGAAGCGTTGCACTTCGACCCTATTGACTGGCAGCAACTCCAGCTCCTGGCCAAACTCACGCCAGCCCAGCGCACTCTGGCCATGATCCGAGCGGCGGAGTTCGTCCGGGCTGGCCTGCGGGGCACGTTCCGTCGGCGTTTTCCGGACCTATCCGACGAAGAGATCAACATGAAGGTGCTGGCGCACCTGACACCGTTGCGAGGATTCAATCAGGCGCAAGCAGAGATCGTTGGCGACTCAGATTGTAGCGGGGGTGGGAAAACAAAGAGGAGGTTATTATGAGGGAGATTGTCAAGCACTTTGAGGGGTTGAGTCGTGAGGATATCCTGGCGACTCGGCCGGGTTTGTGGGGCGACTATGAACTTCTGGATGTGCTTCAGCACTTCCACGGGCAGAAAGATTGGGGGCGGGCGATGGTCATAGCCGAATTGATCCTGCGCTCGCCAGAACACAGCGAGGCGGTTGATTATGCGGAGCTATGCCTGGATCTCGCCAACTACCATAGAAGGCAGGATAATGAGGCCGCACTGCGTTGGGTCCATGCGCTGATCGCGTACTCGGAGCAGCACGAACATGGCTTGAACCGAGTGAGCACCTGGCGCGACCTTGGCGCGGTCTATCTCGCAGCCGGCGACCTTGACACCGCACTGGCGATGTTCACTCGCGTTCTCCAGACTGAGCCGGGGGACATCTGGACGTACAATATTCTGGGATTTGAGCTCCCGCGTGCTGGCCTCTATGATTTGGCAGTTGAAGCTCTGGACGAAGGGTTGCAGATCATCAAGCGAAGTGATCCACACAAACTGAGGGACCAATTGACGCACCAGCGCCAGGAAGTGGTGGACGAACAGGCCCGAAGCGAAGATCGTATGAGCGAGGTAGACCCGAACGTGCTGGCGGGGTTCCGTGGCGCATTGGCCCTCCCCGGCACAGGCATGACCACACGGCTGCACATTCGACAGACCCGTTACGTCGAGGTTGAGCCGCTCCCCTACCTGCCGCCGATCAAACAGTTGCTATCCCTGGGGTCGGCAGGCGATGATGCGGTCTATGCCGAGATTCTGGAACAGGGCAAGGTGTTGGTTCCGGAGCTGATCCGGATGGCCTTTGACCCGCAACTGCATCAGAGGCCAGCGGACGACCCCGCCCACCACGCCCCGGCCCATGCCATTGCCCTGCTCCGTGCCTTGCGCAAGGAGGCAGAGCTGGATCAACTGGCGCAATGGCTGGACCAGGCCGATGGCGACTGGTACACCGAACTACTTTCCACTCGCTGCGGCAAGATCGGCGGCTATACGACCAGCCAATTGGAGGCATTATCGGCTGACACAGACTATAGCGTGTACGTCCGCAGCGGGGCCAGCGGCGCTCTGGTCGAACGGGCGAACCGTGTGCCGGAGCAACGGGAGCGGATAATAGAGTTCATGCGCTACCTGCTCAACCGGCCTGAGGCTCACCAGGTGGCTGAAGAGGAAATCTTCCTTGGTTTCCTGATCAGCGACGCTCTCGATATGCAGGCGCGCGAGCTGTATCCAGACATCAAGCGCTCCTACGACGAGGATCGGGTGGATACGAAGATCGTTGGCCTGGATGAGGTGCATGACGAATGGGGGCGAAGTTCAGTGCGCCAGCCCAAGCGCCGCAGTGATGGCATGTACCTTCGCTTGCGTTGCAAGGAATGTGGTCGTGTCCGAGAGTACTTCGTCCAACACATCCTCGTGGACACCCTCACGTTGGATCGGGACGCCAAGGGAGAGGATGTCCCCTACGATCCGTATGTCATGGACAGCGAGATCACCTGCTCCAAGTGCGGCGCTGTGGATCGCTACGAGATGACGCCTGAGGGCCGCCTGATGCTGCTTGGGCCAGGGGGAATTCCGACGATGGTGAAGGCGCTGTCTGGGGGTGAGCCGCCGGCTGGCCTGCAACTCAACCCACGGGTGCATTACTTCCAGTCGCATGCCTTTGGCCGCCCCATGCATCCTCTGATGGCCCTGGAGGAGTACAGGCGGCGCATCGCCGAGAAACCAAGAGATGCCAAACTTTACCTCAAGATGGGCAATCTGTACCGTGCGCTGAACCGGTACAGCGAGGCCCTGGACCGGTACCGCCAGGCCTACGATCTGAACCCGGAAAACGCCGAGGCTGCACTCACTCTGGCGATGTGCGCCCACGACCTCGGCGATCGGAAGACTGCCAAAGGGATGTACGAACGAGTGTTGGAGTTCTCGTCGCAGAAGGGGTGGCTGGGACGGATTGTCAAGGGTGATGTGGGTGAGTTGGAATCAGTCGCGATAGACGGCTTGGCCCGGCTCAAGCGCAAGCAATCGAGCCCGTGGGCCGCGCCCTGGGAGCGCGAAGATGCAACGACCCTGAAGCGCAGCGGCGGGGACAAACCACAGCGACCTTCCGGTGGCGACAAGTCACAACAGAAGAAAAAGCGCAAGCGTCGTCGTAAACGACGGCAGCGATAGCGAGCAGAGGCAAAGGAGTCATGAGCATGACAGACATTCTTGAAGCAGCAGCCTATGGCGGAGAGGGCTGGTCGCCGCGCACGGCCTCCTTGCGGCAGGAGATCGGAGGGGTCTGGGGGGCGTGCGGCGTGGCGACGGAGTGGTCGCCCCTCAAGGCGGTGCTGCTCCACCGGCCTGGCCCAGAGATGGAGGAGCTGACAGACCCGGATACGGCTCAAATGCTCGCCCCGCTGGACGCCGACCGGGCGCAGCAGCAGCACGACGCCCTGGCCCAGGCTTATCGGGATGCCGGCGTCGCCGTGCACTACGTCGAGCCAGCCAATACGCCGCCCCCCAACCTGATCTTTGTGGCCGACCTGATGTTCATGACGCCCGAAGGGTCCATCGTGGGGCGACCGGCGTCCACTGTGCGAGCCGGCGAGGAGCGATTCGTCGCCCGGCGGCTGGCCGACCTGGGGGTGCCCATCCTGCGCAGCGTGCGCGGGCGGGGAACCTTCGAGGGGGCGGATGCGCTCTGGATTGATCCGCAGACCGCTTTGGTAGCGACGGGGATGCGGACCAACGCAGAGGGTGCAGAGCAGGTGGCGGGCCTGCTGCGGGAGATGGGAGTCGAGGTGATCCAGGTCGGGCTTCCCTACGGGGCGATGCACCTGATGGGAACATTGCGCTTCGCCGACCGTGACCTGGCCGTCGCCTGGCCGCGGCACATACCTTATGCCGCCGTGGAAGCGTTGCGAGCCCGGGGCTACACCGTTCTATTCATACCGGACGAGAGGGAAGCAGTGCAAGGGATGGCGCTCAATTTTGTGACCCTGGGCCCCCGACGAATCCTCATGGCGGCCGGTAATCCCATCACCCAGGCGTTTTACGAGGATGCCGGCATCACCTGTCAGGTGGTCGAGGTGGACGAGATTCACAAAGCAGCCGGCGGCATCGGCTGCGCTACCGGCATCCTGGAACGGGAGATGGAGGGATAAGTGAGGAGTGTACCCATGAGGGCCAAAGACGTTTATCCCTACTGGAACCTGGCCCGCCGTGACTTGGTGGAAGCTCTGGGTCGCTTGACCGATGAGCAGCTCGATTTCACCCCTGGAGAGGGCTTGCGCACCATCGGCGACGTGGCCCGTCATATCATTGACGCTGAAGCCGGCTGGGTAGACCTGGTGGTACTGGGGAAGAAGGACGAGCCGTGGCCTGAGTACCCGATGGAGCGCTGCCCCACAGTGAAGAGCATCCTGGACGAGATGGAGCGGGTACATGCCGTCACCGAGAGGCTGCTGGAGGAGCATGATGTGGAGTGGCTGAACGAGACGCGGGAGTCATGGGAACAGACATTCTCGTTGCGTTGGGTCTTCTGGCACGTTCTCGATCACGAGATCCATCACCGGGGCGAGATTTTCCTGATGATGGGATTACTTGGCGTCGAAGTACCGGACATTTGAGAAAGGAGTGCTTGGATGCCTCAAACAGATAATCTTCCCTCCCCCGAATCGCTGCTGGCTCTGCTCAAAAGCCGACGCAGCATCCGCCGCTACCGGTCAGACCCGGTGCCGGACGAGATGGTCGAGCAACTGCTAGAAGCTGGCCGCTGGGCGCCTTCGGCCAGCAACCGCCAGCCGTGGGACTTCATCGTCGTCCGCGATGAGGCGATTCGCCAGCAGGTAGCCCAGCACGCTGCCTTCTACTTCATCAAATGGGCGCAGGTAGAGGAGGCCCCACTGCTCATCGTCCTGTGTGGGAATGTTCGGAACCGGTTTTACCGACAGTTCCTCCACGAAGACGTCGGGCTGGCAGGGAGCCAAATCATGTTGCAGGCCAAAGCATTGGGGCTGGGGACATGCTGGATCGGGGCCTTGGATCGGAAAGCGGTTGCCGGTATTCTCAAGATACCTGAGCATCTGGAAATCGTGGGGCTGCTGACAGTGGGGTTTCCGGCCGAGGATCCACCTCCGACGTCCCGCAAGCCATTGTCGGAGATCGCGCACTATGACGTCTACGGCAACCGGGTGGACGATGGGGATGCTACGCCGGGGCAGATACCAGCCGGGCCGCTGGGGATTCTATTGCGGCGGTTTCGGCTGCCGTTTCGGGTTTGATTTCTCTCTCGTGACAAATCAGCCAAAACGTGGTAAACTTAGGAGAAACCATGACCGACCATCTGATCATCACCACCATCGCCCACGAACTGGGCCTCAAAGCCGATCAAATCGCCCGTACCGTCCAACTGTTTGACGAGGATAACACCATGCCCTTCATCGCCCGCTACCGCAAGGAGGTCACCGGCGGGCTGGACGAGGAGCAGCTCAGGGCTATCCAGGCCCGCCTGAAATACCTGCGCCACCTGGAGGAGCGCAAGGAGACGGTGCTGAAGAGCATCGCCGAGCAGGGCAAGCTGACGCCGGAGCTAGAGGCCAAGATACAGGCGGCCCTGGTGCTGCAAGAGGTGGAAGACCTCTACTTGCCCTACAAGCCCAAGCGGCGCACGCGGGCTACCGTCGCCAAAGAGCGGGGGCTGGAGCCGCTGGCCGACCTCCTGCTGGCCCAGGAGGTCACCGAGGGGACGCTGGAGCAATTCGCCCAGGACTACCTGAGCGAAGAGGTGCCCAGTGTGAAGGACGCCTACGCCGGGGCGCGGGACATCGTGGCCGAGGTCGTCTCCGAAGACGCCGACCTGCGCAAAGCGGTGCGAGAGCGTACTTTTGACAAGGGCTTGTTGATCTGCGCCGTGGCCGACGCCTCCCTCGATCCCCAGGGCAAGTATCAGATGTACTACGAATACGCCGAGCCGCTGAAGGCCATCCCACCCCACCGCCGGCTGGCCATCAACCGAGGTGAGAAGGACGGCGTGCTCAAGGTCAAAGTGGAAGCTCCGGTGGACAGGATCGTGGCCGAGGTCGAAGGCCGCTATTTGAAGAACAAGCGCTCCATCTTCACCGCTCAGGTGAGAGAGGCCGCCGCCGATGGTTACAAGCGGCTCATCGCCCCTTCCGTCGAGCGGGGGTTGAGAGGCGTCTCCACTGACGAGGCCGACGACCACGCCATCAAGGTCTTCGCCGCCAACCTGCGCAACCTCCTGCTCCAGCCGCCGCTGCGGGGCAAGATAGTGATGGGCATTGATCCGGGCTTCCGCACCGGCTGCAAGGTGGCCCTGGTGGACGAGACGGGCAAGTTTCTGGGTGGCACGACCATCTATCCCCACGCGCCGCAGAAGCAGTGGGACGAGGCCAAGGGGATTCTGGTGAGGCTGGTCACCAGGGGGAAGGTTGACGTCATCGCCATCGGCAACGGCACCGCCTCCCGTGAGACCGAGGCCCTGGCCGCCGAGGTCATCGCCGAGGCCGGGCGAGGGGCCTACGTCATGGTCAACGAGGCCGGCGCATCGGTCTACTCCGCTTCCCCGCTGGCCAGGGAGGAGCTGCCCGACATGGACGTCTCCATGCGTGGCGCCGTCTCCATCGCCCGCCGCCTGCAAGACCCCCTGGCCGAGCTGGTCAAGATCGAGCCCCGCTCCGTCGGCGTGGGCCTCTACCAGCACGACGTGGATCAGAAGAAAATGGCCGAAACCCTGGATGCCGTGGTCGAGTCGGCCGTCAACCACGTGGGGGTTGACCTCAACACCGCCTCGCCAGCCCTGTTGCAGTACGTGTCGGGCATCAATAAGCGGGTGGCCAAAGCCATTGTCAGGCATCGAGATGGGCATGGGCCCTTCAAAGCACGTCAAGAATTGAGGAAAGTCAAGGGGGTAGGGGACAAGGGGTTCGAGCAATCGGCGGGCTTCCTCAAGATATCCACTGGCAGGAACCCGCTGGATAACACCTTCATTCACCCGGAGTCGTATCCCGTGGTGGAGGGTCTCTTCACTCTGATGGGCGTGCGGGGGGATGAGCCGGGCCTGGCTCAGAGGGTCAGAACCTTTCGGGTGGAAAACGACCTGGCCGAACTGGCCGAGGTTTTGGAGGTAGGCCTGCCCACGCTGACGGACATCTTCGACAATCTCATCAAGCCCGGCCGCGACCCCCGCGACGAGCTGCCCAAGCCCATCCTGCGGAGCGATGTTCTCAAGATGGAAGACCTGCGGGAGGGGATGATGCTCAAGGGCACGGTGCGCAACGTGGTGGATTTTGGCGCTTTCGTGGACATCGGGGTCAAGCAGGACGGCCTGGTGCACGTCTCCAAGATGGCCGACCGCTACGTGAAAAACCCCCTGGAGGTGGTCTCAGTGGGTGACGTGGTGGAGGTCAAGGTCATCAGCATTGATCTTGAGCGGGGGCGGATCGGACTGAGTATGAAGAAATGAAGTCTGCGTGAAACGTGAAACGTGAAAACGTGAAACGTCACACCTTTTTTCTTTTCCATCGCCCCAACCGGAACCAGAAGGCGAAGAGCAAGCCGTTGGCTGCGTTGGCGAGGGCTCGCCCGACCCACGCCCCGGTGATGCCCAGCCCCGTCCATTGGGACAGGCCGTAGGACAAGGGGACTTCCATCCCCCACAGAGTCAGCAGGTTGACGAACATGGCCGGCACGGTGTTCCCGGCTCCGTCGAAGCCGCGGGTCAGCACCACCCCTATCGCGCTGAAGATCAGCG
>JACNHM010000218.1 GCA_014383605.1 Chloroflexota bacterium | reverse complement strand
TTGCCACGTCAGCCCACGCCTGCGCCACCTGCGCCGTGAGCAGTTGGCCCTCTTCGTCACGCTGCTCGAAGTCGAATTGCAATGTATCTGGCAGCAGCCGTTGCAAGTTCTCTTGGTAGGCCAGCACAAACTCCAGCCCGCCCTTTCCCGTCGCCTTGCGGTGTTGCGTCTCGACTTCCGTACCCCGGCCCATCGCGCCGTACTGTACCGGCCAGAACTCCGACGGGTCGTAGCCGAAGCAGAGAGCGTAGCCGTACATGAGCAAGTCCATAAACTCTTTCTTGTCGAAACCGGCTGGCAGTTGTGACAGGGCCACCAGTCGCGCGTCCAGTTGCTCCAGCCCAGCCGTCGCCAGTGTCATCACACCGCCGAAATACAGCCGCTCCAGGCTGTCCTGCTTCGCTTCGCGCGCCTTGAGCGCCTCTTCCCACTGCGCCTCGCTGATGCCCTGCAGGAGCAACAAACCCTTGGGCATCCGCGCCCCGATCATCTCCTGGTCGTGCTCCAGGATACCGATCATCATCTTCGCCAGTTCGACGCAGCGAGATACGGCAGAAAAGCCGAGGTTGAGGTACTTCTCCTGCGCAGCCGGCATCGAGCAGATGCGGAAGTAATCGTCTGGCGTCCAGAGTTGGCGCTTGCCCGACCTCGGGTAGTATGACAGCGGGGCCTTGGTGTTGCCGGTCAATTTGCAACGCGATGGGTCAGTGTGGTACAGCGCCCGCAGCGGCCCGCGCCGTCCCTGCCGTCCTACTTCGGAAATCACACCCATGTCGGTAGCGTAGTAACTGAGGCTCTGCACTGTGAAGTAGGGACGCCAGCCGTTCAGGGAAGGACCGGCCCAAGTCTGGTCGTGCAGCACGGAAGTGTAGCGGTAAACCTGGTTGCGCCCGCCGGTCAGCGTCCAGCCACGGTTGGCGTTGATCGTGAGCACCGAGTTCAGCACGCCCGCCAGGTGCGGCTCCAGCCGCCAGAAATCGAGCATCCAGGCATCGCGCCGGCGGCTGTCGGTGGCGTAGTCCGGTTGCTCCAGCGCCTGGGCGCTCTTGACCCAGCGCATCACTGCGCCGTAGAATGACTCGGCGTTGGCCGCGTATTGCGGCTGTTTGCTCTTGGGTTTGGCCACCCGCTCCACTGTCTCCAATACGTCTGCCGTCGTGGCCTTAAGGCTAGTCGTGGTTGTAACTCTTTCATCTGCCATCATTGCACCATCCCTCGTACCCATCCGCCGCCTGAGAGCATCTGTACCGCGCCCGAAACGGCGTCTACCTGATCATCGTGCTGGCCTTCAGGGAAGGCCATAACTTCATCCAGAAACGCGGCGTTCCATTCGCCGCGCACCAAGACCACCTTGCCCTGCTCAGCCCGCGCCAGCCACGGGTTGACCCTCTCTATTTTATCTTTGCGCACCGGGATGGGCCGGAGTGTCAACCCGACCGCCAGCGGTTCGCGCATGATGAACTGGTACATGCCTTTCTGGACACCCACATCCTCGACGCCTTGCGCCACCCTCGCACCATCGGCTTGTGCTGTCTGGATGATGATCCTAAGTGCGTCCGGCCATTCCCACCTACCACGTACCACGTGAGCGATCACTATCGTTCCGTCCTCGGTTATCCCAATCTTGCCGCCCGCCGTGTAATCCGCGCTCGTTTTGGTGCTGGCCGCCAAATCCCAATAACGCACCCACAGGCGGCACGTCGGCGCGGCCTCGACGAAATGGAAATACTCGCGCCTGAACAGCGCGCCGGCGAGCTGCACGAACTCCGCCTCGTATTCCTGGCGAAATACCAGCGCCGGAAGATTGGCCCGCGCAGCCTCTATCTCAGTTGCCGCGATGTGTGGGTTCGCCGAGGTCGGAAACTGGTACGCCGCCCAGTCCTCCGACGCCTCTGCCTGCCGGAACAGTTCGTAAAATGCGTTGTGGCCCTTCGGCGTGCTAATGAACAGCGCACCGCCCTGCCGGTCGGATAATGCTGGCCGTAGCGCCTGCTCCCACACCTCGGCGAACTTGGGAATGTGCGCCGCCTCATCTATCACCAGCAGGTCGAGGCCCTCGCCGCGCAACGAGGCCGGCGCATTGGCCGAACGCACCTGCACCCACCCACCACCCGGCATCTCGATGCGCCGGTCACTGCTCCGTTGCGCCGTGCCCGGTATCTGCTGTGCTAGCCAAGTCAGCAATCGCCAGCCGATCTGAGTCGTCGGATAGTCCGGGCCAACCCACCAGGCGCGCTTGCGCTGCAACGCCGCCGCGACGCACAGGGTGACGCCCAATCGACTCTTGCCGAATCTCCGGCCGGCCGACAGAACGCGAAACCGCGCCGGGTCGAGGGCGACCTGGCGCTGGCACTTATGCAGCGGAGGCAGGGTTATCTCCATCGTCTTCCGGCCAATGTAACTCAATGCGCAACTGTGCGCCGCCTGCGCCTGTGATCTCGGTACGCTCGGAGTAGCCGCGGTCTTTGCCCAGCAGCCGCAGCGCAAACTGCAACGCCCACTGTTGGCCCTCCATCACGGCCTCTCTCAGTTTCAACTCAGCCACGTCCAGCAACTCGCCGCGCTGGTAGTCGAATTCGGCCTTGACAGTCGGATGCTTGGCAATATATTTATAGACGGTCGTATGGCTACACTTCAGTTCTTTGGCGGCGAGATAGGCCATGCCTTTCGTCTTGCGTAGAGCATCTATGATGTCCTGTGCCGTGTAACGCGGTTTGCCAGTCATTAAAACCTTATCCTTCGTGGCAACCTATGGCCCAACCCACGCAAATCCAAATGCAGGTACATCCACGCTTCGCAACGCGCTCAATGAAAAGCGCAGTGTCGTGCCGCTCGTTATCATATCATCCACCACCAACGCAACCGAAGGAGGGCGC
>JACNHM010000035.1 GCA_014383605.1 Chloroflexota bacterium | reverse complement strand
CGCGGGCCGGCGCGGCCGCGCTGCCCATGGCGACTGCCGTCTTCACCTGGGTCGAGCGCAACCGGACGGCCACCCCTCGTTATTTTAGCGCTACGTCCCAGGTGCTGGTGGAGCACGCCTCGCCGCAGGCAGGCAGCCATACGTTCATCTACCTAGCAGGCTCGGAGGCCCTCACGTCTCGAGTGTCAGCGTTGCTGGCGCCGCTGCGCGCCGGTGCCGCGGATGGCGACGCGGCAGTGCTGCTGCCCGCGGAGGCGTTTTCGACTTTTGTGGGGCTGGCTGTAGCGGGCGATGCTAGGGCTGGTGAGGTGCTTACGGCCACCGGTTGCCCGCTTGACATGTCGGCGCAGCTTGCGGACGATTTCGGCGAAGGTGCCGTGCTGTTTGGCATGGCAGCGTGGGGGCTGCGCGATTCCAGGCCTGCTGGCGGCAGGACGCTGGTGGCCGCCCTCGCCGGAAATCGCTGTTGGTTGGTCGAAGATGCATCTGACGATCGTTCGCGCCTGTGCATCCGGCACGTAAGCGGCGCAGAATGTCAGACTGCTTTCCTGTCCTTGCTCGAGCCGCTGTTCGCGGCTCGGGCAGCCGGATGATCTCTGCGGCCATTGAGTGCGAGAGGAGCTTGCGATGCCCAACTGGCAACCGAACTGGAACAACGTGGTCTGGGATTGGGGCGCGGCCGATTGGGCAATCCATGCCCTGCGCCATGCAGCCGAGCGGCTTGGCACGACGGCTCACGATCGCCGGCACGCCGCCGAGCCCGCACAGCGTCAGTGGCGTGGCTGCTATCGCGAGCAGTTCGACCAGCAGTTGGCGGGGATGGTGTGCGAGGAACGCCGGTTGGCTGACGAGTGCCGTGACGCTGCGGGACGCGTTGCGCGGGCCAGCCAGATGGCGCGCGACGAACAGAACCGCCGCGAAGCGGATCGCCGACGCTGGTGGGAGGAGAAGCGTGAGGAAGAGCGGCGCAAACGCGAGCGAGAAGAAGCACGCCGGCGGCGGTCGTGATGGACCGGTACCCAACCTTCACTGGAATCTTCAACCTGCTGCTTCCGAGACCGGATGACCGCTATGCCTGAACGGCCGTCATTTAGCCGCTCGCCGCGACTGCAGAAGCCTCTCCCGGCGTACCAGGTCGATATTCCCTCGCCTGGGACCGAAATCAAGCCGGAGACCGGGCTATCTGCGCTGTTGCCCATGATCCTACCGGTGGCGCTGATGGTGGTGGTCATGGTCGTCATTGCCCGTTTCACCGGTTTTGGGACCACCTTCCTGCTCCTCTCCATTCCGATGATGGTAGTCGGGGCCATCGCTTCGGTCATCATCTTCTTCCAGCAGAAGCGCCGCGCCATCCGCAAGGCGGAGGAACGGGAGGTCGCCTATCTTGACTTGCTGCGCAAACTTCAGGAGCAACTCGCTGATGCTCGCAAGGAGCAAGCCGAGTTGATGGAGGCCAAGGACCCATCGCCTGCGAGTTGCTACAAGGATCGCGTCGCGCTAAGACCGCCACATCGCCACCTGTGGACGCGCATCCCCGACGACCCGGACTTCCTCGTCGTGCGCGTCGGCCTCGGAGAACAACGCTCTCGTGTGATCGCGAAGCCGCCCCAGCAGACCAGCGTCTCCGAGCGTGACCCGCTGATCGACAAGGCGCAGGCCCTGGCACGTGAATACGCCACCTTGCACGATGTGCCCCTTACCATTTCGCTACCTGAGGCGCGAGTAGTGGGGATCGGTGGCCCACGTCGCAGCGTGGTGCAGGCCTGCCGCGCGTTGGTCATGCAGTTGGCCACGCACCATGCGCCAGATGCTGTGAAACTTGTGGCGCTGTATCCGGCGCGCGAGGCCGGTAGTTGGGAGTGGCTGCGCTGGCTGCCCCATGTTTGGGATGGGCGTCACCAGTCGCGCCTGCTCGCCGATGACCCGGTGGCAGCCCATGCCCTGTTGGCGGGCATGGAGGAGATGTTGAACACGCGGAAGAACCGCACGGAGTCGACCGGCGGACATCAGAAGGTGCGCTTCAGCCCGGCCTACGTATTTCTGATTGGCGATTCCAGCTTGTTGGATACTGAACCCTTTTTGCAGCGGTTGCAGAAGGAAGGTCCCGATCTCGGCGCGTATTCGGTCTTTCTAGAGAGCCGCGTGAAGGCCATGCCGCCCGACTGTCGTGCCATGGTTCGTATTGCAGAAGGCAGAGCCGAAATCGTTTACAGCCGTATGCTGCCCACGCAGAGTGCGGACATCCACGTAGCCTTGACACCCGATCTGGCTTCGGCAGAGCTGGCCGATCGCTTTGCACGCAGCATGGCAAGGCTTCGTTACCGGCAGGCAGCGATGAAGGAGATCCCGGCGACCGTGTCTCTGCTGGAGATGCTGAGGGTACGGGATGTGGAAAGCCTGCACATAGCTCGGCGCTGGGAGCAGAGCCGGCAAGCTCTCAAATCGGTGGCGGCTCCCATCGGCGTGCGCATGGGAGGCGAGCCTCTTATCCTGGATCTCCATGAGCGCAGGCACGGGCCCAACGGTTTGGTGGCAGGCACCGTGGGTGCGGGCAAGAGTGAGCTGTTACAGGCCTTGGTGGCTTCTCTGGCCATCTGCTACCACCCCCATCGCGTTGCCTTTGCGCTGATTGACTACAAGGCGGGCGGCATGGCGCGGCCGCTCGAGCTGCTACCGCACAACCTAGGGGTGCTCACCGACCTGGCGAAGGGCAGTCTGGCCGCGCGGGTGCTCACGTCACTGGATGTGGAACTCAGGCGCCGCGAAGGTATCTTCAGCCAGGAACACGTCTCTCACATCGACGAGTATCAACGGCTGCACCTTGCCGGCAAGGTGGCGATCCCGCTGCCGCACCTCGTCTTCATCGTGGATGAGTTCGCTGAGATGAA
>JACNHM010000036.1 GCA_014383605.1 Chloroflexota bacterium | reverse complement strand
GGAGCAGGGGAGCAGGGGAGCAGGGGAGCAGGGGAGCAGGGGAGCAGGGGAGCAGGGGAGCAGGGGAGCAGGGGAGCAGGGGAGCAGGGGAGCAGGGGAGCAGAGGAGCAGGGGAGCAGGGGTGCAAGGGAGCACAAGAAGAGTCGTTGCGATCTGGCGACTCTGGGCGGAGGTGGGCAAGGCGTTTTTTGACAGATGACCGAACATATGGTATAAGTCTTCCACAACTGAATACTTGGGAGCCCAGTGGCCTGCGCACGCCGAGCGGCGTTGACGGAGGCGGTTTCCGGGGGAAGGCCGGTGCAAGTCCGGCGCTGTCCCGCAACTGTAAGTCTGGCTAATCGCGTATAGCAGATCGCTTATCGCCCATTCACAAGCGATGAGCGATAAGCCATAAGCGATTTGCCAGACAAGCCAGAGAACCCGCCTGGGCTCAACTCTGAATACCTTCGCGGAAAGGGGGTAAGGGTGATGGCACACTCCTGGCCTTAGCAACTCCCCTCTGTCATTCGACGAGGGGGGTTCTCATTTTGCGAGACCCGACCTCTGAAGTCGGGTTTTTTGTTGCTGCACATTGCACACACATCACGAAGGAGGTTCCACCTTGAATACCCATAGATTGCACAAGCTGGTCAGCCTGATGGCGTTGGCTGGCCTGGTGGTCGGTTGCACCGTATCCATACCGCAGCCGCAGCCTGTGGCTGTGCCTGCTTCCGAGCCACGGGTGGTCACAGATTCCCGCGGCCAGGAAGTGGCGGTGCCGGCGGAGGTGAAGCGCATCATCTCCCTGGCTCCATCGAACACGGAGATCCTCTTCGCCCTGGGGCTGGGCGACAAGGTCGTGGGCGTCACCAACTTCTGCGACTATCCCGAGGAGGCCAAGGCCGTCGAGAAGGTAGGCGATGCGTTCAACATGAACGTGGAGAAGATCGTCTCCCTCTCTCCTGATCTCGTCGTGGCCATTGGCGGCATGACGGAGGTGATGGCCAAGCTGGAGGAGCTGGGCATTGCCGTCCTGGTGTTGCAGCCTACCGACCTGGAATCCATCTACCAGACCATCGAGCTGGTGGGCCAGGCGGCTGGCGCCCAAGACGCGGCCCAAGCGCTGGTCGCCGCGATGCGCGAGAGAGTCGAAGCCATCACCGCCAAAGTCGCGGGCCTGGAAGAACGTCCCAAGGTCTTCTACGAGCTGGACGCCACCGATCCGGCCAAGCCTTACACGCCGGGGCCTGGCACCTGGCACGATCAGTTCATCCGGTTGGCGGGTGGCGTCAACATCGCCGGGGAAGTGGAGATGCCCTGGGTGCAGTTCAGCACCGAGGAGATCATCGTCCAAGACCCGGCCATTATCGTGCTGGGCGATGCCAACTACGGCGTCAGCGCCGCCGATGTGGCGCAGCGGGCCGGCTGGGAGGTGATCGCGGCCGTGCGCAACGGCGCGGTCTACCCCATTGACGACAACCTGATCAGCCGCCCCGGCCCGCGGGTGGTGGAGGGGATCGAGGCCCTGGCCCAGATCATCCACCCTGAGCTGTTGGAGTGAGGTGAAGATGCCAGCCTCAGGGCGTCGTCGCACCTGGAGCCGGGCGGGGATCCTCCTGGCTTTGGGTCTGAGCCTGGTGGGCGTCATCATCCTGGCCACTTCCCTGGGCACGGTGGCTATCCCCTTCGGCCAGGTGACCAGGATGGTGGCCCGCCGGCTGCTGGGCTGGGGCGCAGCCGCCGCCGGGTCGCCGCAGGCCGAGGCCATCATCTTGCAGATCCGGCTGCCCCGTGTGGTGACGGCGGCCGTCGTGGGCAGCGCGCTGGCTGCGGCGGGGACGGTGTTCCAGGGATTGCTGCGCAACCCTATGGCCGATCCTTACATCATCGGCACGTCGGGCGGCGCGGCGCTGGGGGCCACGCTGGCCCTCATCCTGCCCTGGCAGGTGATGTGGTTGGGCTTCACCCCGGTGCCCATCCTGGCCTTTGTGGGAGCGATGAGCGCGGTGTTGATCGTCTACCGGGTGGCGCGGGTGGGGCCGCGCACACCCATCACCACGCTCCTGCTGACCGGCTTTGCCCTGAGCTCGCTGATGGCGGCGGTGATGTCCTTCCTGATGCTGTCGGGCACCCAGACCCTGCAGCGGGTGATCTTGTGGACCATGGGCGGCACCACGGCCAGCGGCTGGGCGCAGCTCCGGGTGGTCACGCCGCTGGTCGTGGTGGGCATGGTGCTGGCTTTCCTGCTGGCCCACGATCTGAACGCCTTCCTGCTGGGCGAGGAGCAGGCCGCTCACCTGGGGGTCAACGTGGAGCGGCGCAAGCTGGCCTTGTTGATGGTGGGCTCGCTGCTGACCGCCGCCGCGGTGTCGGTGAGCGGGCTGGTGGGCTTCGTCGGATTGGTGGTGCCGCACGTGGCCCGGCTGCTGTTTGGCTCCGACCATCGTTTCCTGCTGCCCGCCTCAGCGCTGCTGGGGGCCGTCTTCCTCGTCCTGGCCGACCTGGTGGCGCGGCTGCTGCTGTCCCCAGCCGAGATCCCGGTGGGCATCATCACGGCGCTCATCGGTGCGCCCTTTTTCATCTACCTGCTGCGGCGCGGCAAGCGGGGGTACGTGTTCTGATGAACGAGATCGCCTTGGAAGCCAAGGGAGTGGATTTCTCCTACTACGACGGCCTGGTGCTGGAGGGGATTGACCTGCAACTGCGGCGGGGCGAGCTGGTGGGGCTGATCGGGCCTAACGGCTCGGGCAAGACGACGCTGCTCAAGGTGCTCAGCGGGCTGCTGACCCCCCAGCGGGGGAGTGTGTGTCTGGAGGAGAAGGACCTGCGCGGCCTCAGCCGCCGCCAGGTGGCGCAGCGCGTCGCCGTGGTGCCCCAGGAGATGACCACGCCCTTCAGCTTCACGGCGG